>JAFWBZ010000045.1 GCA_017537105.1 Clostridia bacterium
CGCAGTGCGCGAATTTTCGCGTTTTCTTCCCTCGTTGAAAAACCGGGGTTTTTCAACGAACTGAATCACCGGAGGGATCGAAGGATCTCTCCGGTGATTCCATTACGGGGTCTCAGGACGCTGCGGTGTCCGTCGCGGTGTCCTCCGTGCCGATGACGTCGGCGGTGACGGGGTCGGTGATGCCGGGGGTGTACACCGGCGGCTTGCAGCGGCCGCAGGGCTCAAAGCCCAGGTAGTAGGCCTCGTATACGGTCAGCCGCTGGGAGCTGGCAAAGGCGAATTTGCACTCGTATTCGTGGTAGCAGCGCGCGCCGTCGGCGGCGTAGACATAGTGCGCATCGCTCTCCACCTGATCCACGATGATGGACCCGGTGTTCTCCCGGGTGTAGCCGGGCACGATCAGGTTTGGCAGTGCGGGGCCGTAGACCTCCACCGTCGGCTTGTCCGCCACCACCTGCACACCGTTGGACGGGGCATTGATGCTGGGGATGGGGACGAGGAATATGGCGGCCAGCACCGCGGCCATCGCGGCGGAAATGCCGATCTTCACGCCCTTCTTCCAGGTACAGCTGCTGCGCCACATCAGGCTCAGGCCCACCGGGAAGCACCACAGCCACAGCGCGGCCCGGGTGTTCGTGCGATTCCTGACCCGCCTGGGGCGGCTGGCTGCGCGACGGAAGGTGTTCCGGAGGTTTTGCAGCAGGCCGCTCCGCTTCGCGGCACTGCGCCGGGCCTTCGCGGCGTTGGCGCCCGTGCGGATGCTGTTTGTATGACGGCTCACATGCGTCCCAACGGGGGACTTTGCGGCGTGGCGCGCCCGCGCCGCGCCCTGCATGGGCCTGCGCTGTGCGGACTTCGCGTTGGCTTCCGCCTTCATGTGCTCACTTCCCATTCCTTCGACGGCCCTTCGAACGACCGTCATTGTTCAGCCATATTATACCGCTTTTCCGTCAAGATGTAAACACCCTATCGATAAAAATTGCAAATTTATGACGATTTTACAGAATCAGAAATATATTTGTAATATTTAAGCCGCAAAAAGGGGTTTTTCCGGGGCGAAGGGCGCATGTTAATCGAACAAATCTTGACAGCCGCGAGATGGGGGTGTTATAATGCGCATATTCTCATGGGATAGACGTATGATATTGACGAGGTGAAGACCTTGAACGCATATGAGGTGCTGAACGTGCCGCCCACGGCGTCGCGGGAGGAGATCCGCAGGGCCTACCGGTCCCTGGCGCGCCGCTGGCATCCGGATCGCTTTATGGCGGGGCCGGAGCGCGACTGGGCGAACGAGAAGATGGCGGACATCAACGCCGCGTACAGGCTCTGCCTGGACGGCCTGAAGGACGCCCGCACCGCCGCAGGCAACGACGACGAGGGCCTTCGGCAGGTGCGCAAGCTGATCGACGACGGCATGTACACCTCCGCCCGCAGGAAGCTGATGGGCCTGAACACCCGATGCGCCGAGTGGAACTACCTTTTCGGCTGGCTGCTGCTGCAGACCAGCGAGCTGGACAAGGCGCTCATCTACCTCTCCGTCGCCGTGCACCAGAATCCCAATTCCGCCCAGTATGCCCGCGCGCTGCGCGAGGCCGAGCAGCTGAACAGCGCCACCGGGCGCCTCTCCCGGCTGTTCGCGCGGCGGCGATAACCCATATTCATCACAAAAAACAGGACGCGAAAGCGCCCTGTTTTTCATGGCCAGAAATGCCTCCGAAATCAGTATCCCTTTGCCGCGCTGGCGTCGTACACGGGCTTCAGCGCGTGGTAGAGCTTGCCGTAGATTTCGTAGGTGTCGTTGTAGGCCGCCTGGTTTTCGGGGTTGGGCAGGGTCTCGGTCTCCGCACGGATGACCTTCACGGCCTCGCCGAGGTTCTTCCAGATGCCCGCGCCGACGCCCGCGACCAGGATCGCGCCGTAGGCGCCGCCCTCGCTGGCGGCGGACATGGTGTAGACGGGCAGGTTGAAGATGTCGGCCTGCATCTGCCGCCACAGCGGGCTCACACTGCCACCGCCGGAGGCATAGACCTTTTCATTTTTCGCAAAGCTGCCCATGATGTCCACCAGTTGCCGGAGGGAGTAGGTGACGCCCTCCATGACGGAGCGGGTGATGTCGCCCTTCTTCGTGCCGAGCGTCAGGCCGTAGAAGCTGCCTCGGGCGTTCGGGTCCGGATAGGGGCAGCGCTCGCCGGTCAGGTAGGGGGTGAATACCACGCCATGGGCGCCGGGCACGGATTCCTCCGCCAGCTCGCCCATCACGTCGTAGACGTTGCGGCCCTCCGCTTTGGCCTGGATGTCCTCGGCCTTGCACAGCTCGTCGCGGTACCAGCGGTAGGCGCCGCCGGCGGTCAGCGTGCAGCCGAAGGCCAGCCACAGTCCGGGCTCGTTGCCGCAGAACAGCTGCAGATCTCCGTGGGGATTGTCCTCATACTTGTCCAGCGCCATGGAGACGTTGCCGGAAGTGCCGATGACCACGCCCAGCGTGCCGGGCTTCACCAGGCCCGCGCCGGTGGTCTGGATGACCGCGTCGCCGCCGCCGTAGTAGCAGGGCAGGCCCTCGGGCAGGCCGGTCAGCGCCGCGACCTCCTTCGTCACGGTGCCGGCGAGCTCGGTGGACTCGTGGGCCTCGGGGAAGATGGACTTGTCCAGCCCCGCCAGCTCGATCAATCCGTCGGACCAGCGGCGGTTTTTGACATCGTAGAAGCCGGTGCCGGAGGCGTCGGATACGTCGATGCCCACGCTGCCGGTCATCCGGAAGCGGATGTAATCCTTCGGGCACACGAACACCTTCATCCGGGCGAAATTGTCGGGCTCCTCGTCCCGCAGCCACAGGATCTTTCCGCCAGTGTATCCGGTGAGCATCTGGTTGTTGGTGTAGGTGAGCAGCCCCTCCAGGCCGCCCGCCCTTTCGGTGATCCAGTCGCACTGCGCCTGGGTGCGCTGGTCGCACCACAGGATCGAGGGGCGGATGACCTCGAGGCGCTCGTCCAGCGCCACCAGGCCGTGCATCTGGCCGGAGTAGCTCAGTCCTGCGATGTCTGCCGGATTCACGTCGGCCTTGCCCAGGATGACCTTCAGTCCACGCACCACCGCGTCCCACCAGTCCTGGGGATCCTGCTCCGCCCAGCCGGGCTTCGGCGTGTAGAGCGGATATTCCTGGGTGGAGGAGGCGATGACCGTGCCCTCGTCGTCCGCAAGGATGCACTTGGTGCCGGAGGTGCCGATGTCCAGGCCGATCAGGTACTTCTTGCTCATGGGAATCTTCCTTTCTATTCTAATGGTTTTATTCCATATCGTTTTGCTTGCGGTTTTTGCGGTCGTGCATGCGCTTCATCACCTTTTCGGAGATCCTGGAGATGCGGTCGAAGTCGAGGCGGTTTTCCTCGTGGCGCAAGAGGCGCTTGACGTTATCCTTGTGCCGGTAGAGGGAGAGCAGGCCGGCGATGATCGCCGCGGTTACCAGCAGCGGATAGCTCGCGCGCTGGCGGAACAGCAGCGCCGTAAGGATGGGAAAGGCGAAGGACGCGGTGATCGACGCGACGGACATGTAGCGCGTGACGGCCACGATGAGGATGACCAGCACCACGTGGGCCACGCCCAGCAGCGGGCTGATGGAGAGGATCAGTCCCAGCGAGGTGGCGATGCCCTTGCCGCCCTTGAAGCCCATGAATACGGGATAGTCGTGGCCGACGATGGCGCAGAGGCCGCCGAGCAGCATGCCCGGGTCGCCGCACAGCCACTGGCCGAACTGACACGCGAGATAGCCCTTCAGGCAGTCGCCGACGAGCGTCAGCACGCCCGGCAGCCAGCCCAGCGTGCGCAGCACGTTGGTGGAGCCGGAATTGCCGCTGCCGTGCTTGCGGATGTCCCAGACGCCGAATGCCTTGGAGATGAGCACCCCCACGGAGATGTTCCCCAGCAGGTAGCCGACGACGGCGATGGCCAGATATTTCAGAATGATCATGGCTTTGATCCTCCATGCTCAGGAATTGTGTTGGGAGAGAATGACCGCCGGAGCGCCCGTCCGGCCTATTGCTCGTCCTTCCTGCGCTCCCGCAGAATGAACTTCAGCGGCGTCCCGTCGAATCCGAAGGCCTTGCGGAACTGCTTCTCCAGGTAGCGCTCGTAGGAAAAGTGCATCAGGTTCTGGTCGTTGACGAACATCACGAAGGTGGGCGGCTGCACGCCCTGCTGCGTGGCGTAGTAGATCTTCAGCCTGCGGCCGGAGGTGGCGGGCGGCTGCAGCGCGGCCTGGGCATCGGCAAGAATGTCGTTCAGAAGGCCGGTGGTTACGCGGCGGGTGGACTCGGCGTGGGCGGCGCGCACGGCCTCCAGCACCTTGTTGACGCGCTGGCCTGTCAGGGCGGAGATGAACAGGATCGGCGCGTAGGCCATGAACTTCAGGTTTTCGCGAACCTCCTTCACGAAGCGGTTCATGGTGTCCGTGTCCTTCTCCACGGCGTCCCACTTGTTGATGACGATAATGGCGGCCTTGCCCTGCTCGTCCACATAGCCCGCGATCTTGCTGTCCTGCTCGGTGACGCCCTGCGTGGCGTCGATCAACAGCAGCGCCACGTCGCAGCGGTCGATGGCCGCCAGCGCGCGGACGATGGAGAAGCGCTCCAGGGACTGGTACTCGATGGCGCGCTTGCGGCGGATGCCCGCGGTGTCGATGATCACGTAGTCCTGCCCATCCTCGTCGGTGAAGCGGGTGTCGATGGCGTCCCGGGTGGTGCCCGCGATGTCGGAGACCATCACCCGGTCCTCGCCCAGGATGCGGTTGACCAGGCTGGACTTGCCCACGTTGGGCTTGCCCACCACGGCGATCTGGATCGAGCCCACGTCCTCCTCTTCGGCGTCCGGGTCGGGAAAGAACTTGCACAGCTCCTCCAGTAGGTCGCCGAAGTTGAGCAGGTTGACACTGGACACGCCGATGGGGTCGCCGATGCCCAGGTTGTAGAACTCGTAGATGTCGTCCATGCGCTTGACGTTGTCGATCTTGTTGACCACCAGCATCACAGGCTTGCCGGACCGGCGCAGCATGTCAGCCACGTCCTCGTCGTCCGCGGTCAGGCCGGTCTTGCCGTCCACGAAGAACAGGATGACGTCGCAGGTCTCGATGGCGATCTCCGCCTGCCTGCGCATCTGGGACAGCAGCGGGTCGTCCGAATTCGGGTCGATGCCGCCGGTGTCGATCAGGGTGAATTTGTAGTTTTGCCATTCGCAGTCGGCGTATACGCGGTCGCGGGTGACGCCGGGGGTGTCCTCCACGATGGCGATGCGCTTGCCGACCATCTGGTTGAAAAAGGTGGACTTGCCGACGTTGGGACGTCCGACGATGGCGACGAGGGGCTTGGACATAATTACCTCCGATCCGGAAAGGGGGAAGGCGCGGAAATCAGCGCGCTCCGTCCCTGAGTTTGCATATGGCGTTCAGGAGATCTTCGCCGCGGCGTCCCACGGGGACCACGGGTTTGCCGAGCGATTCGGAGACCTCCGGCAGGGTGACGTTGTCGAGGAACAGCCCGTCGTTTTCCCGGAGCATGACCTCGGTGATCAGCACGGCATCGCAGGGCACGCCCCGCATTTGGGCCATGAGGTCGCCGCCGGTGATGAGCCCGGAGACGGTGACGGTGGGGCCGAAGTAGGTGTTTTCCAACCCGTAGACGTCGATAGCGGCGCCCTCGACGGGATGGCGGGCGAGCATGTCCCGCAGGAAGTCCGCGGCGGATTTGCCGCAGGCGATGGACAGGTGGACGGAGCGCCCGCCCCGGGCGACCGCATCACCCGATTCCTCCCAGGCCTCGGTGTACTCCGTGTCCAACTGGCGCAGCAGGCCCACGCCGTCGTCGATCTGGTCGTAATCCTCGTAGGCCTCGTCCTGGGGAATGGGCCAGTCCGCCTGCAGGTAGAACTCATCCGACGGGAATACGAAGCGCGTGCCGCGCGCCTCAAGCAGCCGCGACCGCCAGCGCTCGGCGATCTCCAGCACCGCCCGGGCCTCGTCCCGGGTGTAGGGGTGCAGCTCACAGAGGCCCTCCCGGTGGCCGGTGAGCCCCACGGGCACCAGCGCCAGCGATTTTGCGCCGGAGATCTCGCACAGCTCGCGAATGGTTCGATCGAGGGCGTCGCCGTCGTTGATGCCGGGGCAGAGCACGCACTGGCAGTGGAACTCGATGCCGCCCTCGGAGAGCGTCCGAAGCTGGTCCATCAGCCGGGCGGCGCGGGGCGTGCCCAGCACACGGGTGCGCAGCTCGGGGTCGGTGCAGTGCACCGAGATGTACAGCGGCGAGGCGTGCCGCTCGATGATCCTCCCGATCTCCCGGTCGGACACGTTGGTCAGCGTCACGTAGTTGCCCATCATCAGGCTCATGCGCCAGTCGTCGTCCTTGACGCGCATGGTTTCGCGGGCGTCGACGGGCAGCTGGTCCACGAAGCAGAACAGGCACTTGTTGCAGCAAAGCCGCGTGCCGGACATCATCGGTGTTTCGAAGTCCAGCCCCAGCGGCGCATATTCGTCCTTCCGGATGTGGAAGTCCAGCACCCTGTCCCCGCGCAGGACCTGTACGCGCAGCCGGCGGTTGGCGGTGAAGGCCTGGTAATCGATGAAGTCGATGACCGCCTGGCCGTCGATTCGCAGAAGCCGGTCCCCCGCGCGAATGCCTGCGCGGGCGGCAGGACTGTGCGGCTCGATGCCGGTGATGATGTGCGCCATGCTGCCTCCCGTGAGAATCGATACTCACCCAATTTACTGTTGATTTTATTATACCGCGCGAGCGCATCCGGAGTCAACCAACAAAGCGTTAATCAGAGGCTTTCGGACACAAAAAGGACGGAAGAATCTGTACAAAATGGCGATTGTTAACGCAGATTTGCTTGAGGCGGCGACGGGATGGATTATATAATAAGATGCTAAGTTCAATACGCTTGGATAACCATACCCATTATGAAGCAGGAGGATGCGATAATCATGCAGAAGTATGTCTACCTTTTCAGCGAAGGTAATGCGACCATGCGGAATCTGTTGGGCGACAAGGGCGCCAATCTGGCGGAAATGACCGCGCTGGGCATGCCCGTGCCCCAGGGCTTCACCGTGACCACGGAAGCCTGTACCCGCTACTATGAGGACGGCCGCACCATCGGCGCTGACATTCAGCAGCAGATCGACGAGGCGCTGGCGAAGATCGAGGCGCTCAACGAGAAGAAGTTCGGCGACGCCAAGAACCCGCTGCTGGTCTCCGTGCGCTCCGGTGCCCGCGCTTCCATGCCGGGCATGATGGACACGATCCTGAACCTGGGCATCAACGACGAGGTCGCCGCGGGCCTGATCGCCGGCAACGACGATCCCAAGTTCGAGCGCTTTGTGTACGACAGCTATCGCCGCTTCATCCAGATGTTCTCTGACGTCGTGATGGAGATCCCGAAGAAGACCTTCGAGGTCATCATCGACGAGGTGAAGGAGAAGAAGGGCGTCACCAACGACATCGAACTGGATGTCGACGACATGAAGGAGCTCGTCGCCCGCTTCAAGGCTTACTACAAGGAGCAGAAGGGCGAGGACTTCCCCAGCGATCCTTATCAGCAGATGATGGAGGCCGTGAAGGCCGTGTTCCGCTCCTGGGACAATCCCCGCGCCAACGTCTATCGCCGCATGAACGACATCCCCTATTCCTGGGGCACTGCCGTCAACGTGATGC
>JAFWBZ010000046.1 GCA_017537105.1 Clostridia bacterium
CGAGGTGAACACCTTGTAGCCGCCGTTGCGCAGCTTGGTCTCCATGCTGGAGCGGTTGTAGGAATTGTCCTCCAGACCCTCGACGCGCAGCATCTTGGTGACGACGTCGTAGATGGAATACTCCACGTAGTAGGCGTTGTCGTACATGTTGTCGCTGGTGGCGGTGGACTTCTCGACGACGTTCAGCCGCTGGCTGCGGGCCTGATTGTACTCGCTTTCGGTGATCAGGCGCTGCTCGAGCATCTGCTGCAGCACGTAGTTGGTGTTGTCCTCAATGACCTCCGGCGTCTGTCGCACGTAGTAGTTGCTGCGGGGATTGTAGCGCCAGGGATTGCGGATGATGCGCGCCAGAGCCGCACATTCGCGCAGGGAAAGCTGGTTCAGGTCCTTCCCGAAGTAGTCCTGCGCGGCGATCTTCACGCCGTAGCTGGAGCCGCCCATGTAGATGACGTTCAGGTACGCCTCCAGGATCTGGTTTTTCGTCAGATTCTTCTCCAGCTGCAGGGCCAGGTAGGCTTCCTGCATCTTGCGCTTGTAGGTCTGCTCGCTGTTCAGAAGCGTCAGCTTGACCAGCTGGCAGGTGATGGTGGATGCGCCCTGGGTGTTGCCACCCAGCAGGTTGTTGACCATGGAGCCGACGATGCGCTTCAGGTCCACGCCGTGGTGCTCGTAGAAGCGCGCGTCCTCGACGGAGATCACCGCGTTGATCAGCTGCTGCGGGATGTCCTCGATCTCGACGTAGATGCGGTTCTCGGAGCCCTTGAACTCCATGATCAGGTTGCCCGAGCTGTCGTAGATGAACGAGGTCTGGGACTGCGCGCCGATGGCAGCCAAGTCCAGGTTGGGGGAGGTATCCACCCAGCCCTTGGCGATGCCAGCCACCAAGCCGACGCCGGACAGGCCGATCAGCAACACCACGAAGAACAGCATTTTCAGGGTCATGAGCGCCACGGAAAAGATGAAGTTGCGCTCGTGCTCCCTCGGCTTGAAGATGATATATTTCAAGTGCGTGAGTCCTCCTGAAATCCTTGGGAATGGAAAAGCGGACACAGAGCCGCGGAACGATAAAACCGTCTCCTTTAATTATAGCACACAATGCAACGGTGCGCACGTTTTTTCCATGTCAAATTGATGAATATTGATGGAGAGGCGCAGACAGGCACCGGGCGGACATCCGCTGTAACGGACGTCCGCCCGGTGCCTGTCGGGGATCCGCCGGCTTCGCTCAGAGGCGGCGCAGCTTTTTCTGGATCTTGACGACCTTGTTGTAGGTCAGTCCCTGCATGATGAGGCTGATGCCAATCAGCAGGCCGATGAAGCCGAACACGCCAATCATGCCGACCATGATGGAGGTGCTGGAGACGTTGGCCAGCGTGGTCAGGCTCGCGGCAAACATGGTCTTGAGGCTGACCAGCTCGTTCCCGAGTATGGCGCCGGCGCCCGTGAAGGCGATGAACGCGATGATGCCCAGAAGAATGCTGATAACACCCATGGATAATCCCTCCGCAATGCTCTAAATATGTTACTGTATTATAACGTGTAGTAACACTTTTGTCAAGGCTTGCCACACAAAGGTCACCTGAATGTCCTCTGAGGGAACATGTGCGGCCCAAAGTGTCGCATAGGAGTCACAATGCTGGAATTGTAAATCGCCCCATTCCCGCGCGGCAGTGTGCGGGAATGGGGCGATTTGTCACACAAGGCTCCGTCAGGCCTTGGCCCGAAGGTACTCGTCGATGGCCGCGGCGGCGTTCTTTCCCGCACCCATGGCCAGGATGACGGTGGCCGCGCCGGTGACGGCGTCGCCGCCGGCGTAGACGCCCTCGCGGCTGGTCAGGCCGTCCTCACCCTTGGTGACGATGCAGCCGTGGCGATTGGCCTCGAGGCCGGGGGTGGTGGAGCGGATCAGCGGATTCGGGCTGGTGCCGATGGCCATGATCATGGTGTCGATGTCCAGCGTGAACTCGCTGCCCTCCTTGACGATGGGGCGGCGGCGGCCGGAGGCGTCCGGCTCTCCCAGCTCCATCTCCACGCAGCGCATGCCGCAGACCTCGCCGTTGCGGGGGTCGCGGGGGTCATCTGGATTGTTGTAGCCCAGCACCTCCACGGGATTGGTGAGGGTCCGGAAGACGATGCCCTCCTCCTGGGCGTGCTCGACCTCCTCAGCGCGGGCGGGGATCTCGTTCATGGAGCGGCGATAGACGATGGTCACCTCGTCCGCCCCCAGGCGCTTGGCACAGCGGGCCGCGTCCATGGCCACGTTGCCGCCGCCCACCACGGCCACCCTTTTGCCGCGGCGGATGGGCGTCTTGCTGCCCTCGCGATAGGCCTTCATCAGGTTGATGCGGGTCAGAAATTCATTGGCAGAGTATACGCCCTTCAGGCTCTCGCCCGGGATGCCCATGAAGCGGGGCAGGCCCGCGCCGGAGCCGATGAACACGGCCTCGTTGCCCATCTCGAACAGCTCGTCGATGGTCAGCACCTTGCCGATGACCATGTCGGTCTCGATGTCCACGCCCATCG
>JAFWBZ010000047.1 GCA_017537105.1 Clostridia bacterium
AGGCTGAACCGTATGTCGTCTCTCGTCATCATGTCAAACCTCTTTCAGGATCGCGCGGCACGGCGCGCAGCAGGTGTCGGTCACGCGGATCGGCAGGACCGTCAGCGACAGCTCCCCGCCGGGAACGTCCTCCGGAATCGCCAGGGGCGCCAGCATCAGGATGTCCGCAGCATAGAAGATCGGGAAGATCCCCTCCGGCCGCTCGAGGTTCTCCCACCTCGGCATGTCCGCGCCGAGAATGAAGGGACGCTTCTCCACGATCCACTCCATCGCCTCCCGGGCGAGGAAGGGGCTGCCGTCCAGATAGTCCGGCGCAAACCAGTGCGCACCCCAGCCGCAGGAGAGGATCAGCGCGGTGTTCCGATCGACCTTCCGGCCGTTCAGCGCCGCCTCCAGCATCTCCGGCGTGATCTTTGCCCGCCGGCCGGGCGCGTGCATGGCCGGGTCCAGCTTCAGGTGCACGGCCGGGATGTCCACGAGCCGCGCCACGTCCACGGCCTCCAAATTGTAGCTCTTCTCCGGGCCGAGCAGGTGGGCCGGCGTCTCCAGATAGGTGCCGGTCTGGGAATTCATGCCGTCGAAGATGTCGCACCACACGCGGGTCTCCACCCACTCCGGCTGGGGCAGCGGGCGCGGGTCAAAATCCGGGAAGGGCTCTCCGTAGCTCCAGATCCCCCGGGAGATCTTCCCGGTAATGTCGTAAATCTTCATGGTCAGAGCTTCCAATCCTCGATTTGATTGTACCAGCTTCCGAAGGGCCGCGCCAGCGCCTCGCTGACGTAGCACACGCCCTTGCCCAGGCGCATGATGGAGGCCGGGCAATCCATGGAGATCGGACCGTACAGCTCCAGGCGGGAGATCATCCGCTGCCAGGAATCGCCGCCGGGATTGCAGAAGTTGTGCAGCTCAAAGCGCTCCCGTGCGTTCACGATGTCCCGCGGGCCGATGGTCGCCGCGCGGGGCGGCACCGCCCACACGTCACCCGAGGCCCCCATCGGGGAGAACAGCGAATTTTCGCAGATGGTCAGCGGCGTTTCGGAGGTGATGCGGGAGCCCAGTTTGCAGAACTCCTCCAGCGTATCCGCGTGGAATTCCGGCGCGCCGGGATCGATGAACGCCGTGTGTCCCGGCCAGCCCGTCGCGGAGTAGACCACGTCTGCGCCGCCGCCGCCGACCTCCTCGATGATCGAGGAATACACGTTGTCGCCCTTGTTTTCATTCGTGAACACGTGCCAGTGCTCCACATCGGGGCGCAGGTCCTCGCGGATCTTGCCGTAGAAGTGGTTCCGGAAGGAATAGCCCAGGCCCGCGCCGTAGGTAAGCGGCGCCACGTTGCCGTCCTCGTCCGCCCACTCGTCCATGGCGAACGCGTCCACGTTGCGGCAGCTCACGTTGTAGCGGTTGATCATCTCCGCGATGGCCTGATAGGCGCCAGGCCACTGGTTCGGAAAGACCATCGTCAGGTGCGTGTCGTTGACATCGCTCAGGTAGATGCGGTGAAATACATCCTGTACCAGCATCAGCGTCGGGTCGTGGACGACGCGCACACTGTAGCCGTTTTCGTTGGTGTACTCCATATCCTCGCGGCGGATGCTGCGCACGCGCTGCAGGACCTCGTTGTCGTAGTGGGGCAGCCATCTTGCGGGGCGAAAATCAAATTCTTCGTTGTTTTTGAACATGCGGCCGTTCCTCCCTTTCCCGTCGATCTCTTTTCCGCACTTTCCCGGACGTCCTGCGACCGCGAAAGCACATTAAATATAATATCATCATACCTTTCCAGGTGGACTCTCTCGAAAAATGCTCTCTTCTCCTCAGCTGAGGCTGAGGAATTCCTTCGACGCGAGGGTATGGGCGACGATGGCGCGCTCCGCGGCATCGGGATCCTGGGCGACGATGGCGTCGAAGATCTGCTGATGGTCCTGTATGGCCCGCTCCATGACGGCGTGGGACTTGTGGATGCGCTCGGCACAGGCCATGCTGATCTTCTCCAGGTTGATGACGGCGGCCTTGAGGATCTCGTTGTTCGCAGCCTTGGCGATGCGAATGTGAAACTGCACGTCGACCTCCTGGATCGAGTGGAGGGGATGGCCCTCTCCGAAGTCGCGAATGGCGTGCATTTGCTGAATCAGCGCGCGCAGATCCTCGATGTCCTGATCGCTGCGGTTCTGCGCCGCCAGGCGGCAGGAGCCCGTCTCGATGTAGAGCCTCGCGTCGTAGATCGTGCGGATGTCAAAGTTTCCGAAGTCGATCAGATTGAACATCGGCTGCATGAAGTTGCCGAGGTTGTATTTCTTCACGAAGGTGCCCCGGCCCTGTTCGATGGAAATCACATCCATCATCTCGAGCTTCTTCAGGCTCTCGCGAATCGTGACGCGGCTGACGCCATAGGCCTCGCACAGCTCGCTCTCCGGCGGAAGGCGGTCTCCGGCGGCATAGACGCGGTTGACGATCTTCGCAAGAATGTCGTCAACGATCAGCGTACACTTTGACTTCGCGTTCATGCCTTCG
>JAFWBZ010000048.1 GCA_017537105.1 Clostridia bacterium
AACATCAAGCTGGCCACCTATGCGTCCCGCTGCATCGAAAACGAGATCCTGTGGTGTGAAAGACCAGTCGGCTGAAGCTGGAGGTCTCCTTTGACGAGCCGCTCAACACCGACTGGGACGGCAACGAGCTGCTGCTGTCCGACATCCTCGGCACCGAGCCGGATCTGGTGAGCAAGGACCTGGATGCGGACGTGGAAAAGCAGATGCTCCACACCGCCATCGAGACGCTCTCCTCCCGGGAGCGCTACATCGTGGGCCTCCGCTACGGCCTCGGTGCGGACAAGGAGCATACGCAGAAGGAGGTGGCCGACATCATGGGCATCTCCCAGAGCTACATATCGCGCCTGGAAAAGCGCATCATCGGAAAGCTGCGGGAAGAGCTCGCCCGAATGGCGTGAATCCGCGCGCCTTGCATCAAAAAAAACACGACGTCGGTTTGTTCAGGGCGGATCGGGGGTGTCTCCCCCAATCCGCCCGTCTTTCGTCCTGCCTGCCCCGGACGCGCTATGCCGCTTCCGCTGAGACGTCCAGCGCGTCCGCCTGCTCCAGCATGTCCTCGATGCAGATGCCGTATCCCCGCTGCGGGACGTTGACCATCACGTGGGTGATCGCGCCCACCAGCTTCCCGTCCTGGAGCACCGGACTGCCCGACATGCCCTGCACGATGCCGCCGGTCCTCGCCAGCAGCTCCGAGTCGGTGATCTTCAGCACCATCGCCCGCTCTCCGTCTCCCCGGTCGTTGACCCGCTCGATCTCGCAGGCGTACTCGCGGACCCCGGATTCGTCCAGGGTGGTCAACAGGCTCGCCGGCCCGGCGTGGATCTCATCCCGACGCGCGGCGACGAGCCCGTCCGACGCGGCATAGGCGCCGGATTCGCCGTCGAGAGTGCCGAAGATCCCCTGGTCCGTGTTGCGCTCCACCGAGCCGATGGCCTGCGGCTGGAACACGAAATCCCCCGTCAATTCACCCGGCCGGCCGCACGCACTGGGCGACACGTCCACCACCCGGTTGGCGTACAGCTCCCCTTCGCCCACCGGCATCAGCACCCGGGTGTCCGCGTCGGTTACGGCGTGACCCAGCGCGCCGAAGCGCCCGGTCGCGGGGTCCACAAAGGTCAGCGTGCCTATGCCCGCCGTGCTGTCCCGCACCCAGGCGCCCAATCGCCAGCTGCCGTCCCGCGCGTCCATCGCGGGAACGACGGTGCAGCTGCGCGCCTCTCCCTTGCGCAGGATCTCCAGCTGCACCGCGTCGCCGGAGCAAATCGTGCCCGCCAGGGCCTCCGCGCTGTTCACATCGACGCCGTTCACCCGTTGGATGATGTCTCCGTTCTTCAGCCCGGCAAGTCTGGCGGGGCTGGGCACGCTGCCCAGATCCGACGCACCCACCACGATCACGCCCCGCGTGTCAATGGCCACGCCCACCGACTGCCCGCCCGGGATCAGCCGTCGCTGCGCATCGCTCCGCACCGCGACTTTGCGCACGGGCAGCCCCAGCAGCCGATAGGTCAGCGTGGATTCGCCCCGGGTTCCCGTATACAGCTCCAGTCCTCCGCCCGCTGCCTCTGTGATTTCCGCCGCGCCGTGCCCGTCGCCCGTCAGGCTGGCTTCCAGCGCGGGTGTGACCGGAAGTCCATGCCCGCGGCCGGGCGTCACGAATATCGCCTCGGGCAGCTTCGCCACCGCGTCCAGCTGCGGCGCGATCATCATTGCGGCGGCCGCCGTCATCAGCAGCAGGGTCAGCCGCCGCCGTCCCGATTCCCTCATAGCGCCATCTCCTCCTTTTCCCGAAGCGCCGCGCGATCCCGGCTTCGCGCCGATTCCTTGCGGCATTCGGGCTCAATTTGCCTCGCCCCGCAGAGTAGTTTGCCGGGCCCGCGGCGCGGGAAACTGGCAAATGCGTGCCGGACAGGGAATCCATGGCGGGCGCGGCGGAAAACGCCCGCAGCGCGGCGGCTGGCAGTTTTTGGCATCACATCGTGATTTTAACCTCTTTTAACCGCATTTATGCCGTTTTTCCATGAAAACGGGTTGCGATATTTTCTTAAAGCGATTATAATAGTGGGTATATTATGGAGGGATATCGGATGCGCAAGGCTTTGGGGCTGCGACCCGACTTCACGGCTGTGGCCGGCAAGCGGCTGCTGATCGCGCTGTCCGGCGGCGCGGATTCCGTGGCGCTGGCGGTGCTGCTGGCCGAGCGCCGGGAAACCTTCGGCCTGACGCTCTTCGCCGGCCACGTGGACCACGCCATCCGCCCCGAGAGCGCGGAGGACGCGGAATTCTGCCGGCGGCTCTGTGCAAAGCTGGATATCCCCTTTCGCAGCGTTCGCATCGACGTTCCCGCCGAGGCCGAAGCGCAGCACGTCGGGCTCGAGACCGTGGCCCGTCGGCGCCGCCTCGAATGGCTGGAGGCCCAGAGGATCGAAACGCAGTCGGACTACATCGCCCTCGCCCACCACATGGACGACCAGGCGGAGACGGTGCTCATGCACCTGGGGCGCGGCGCGGGGCCGGAGGGCCTCTGCGGCATGCGCGAGTTCTCGGGCAGGCTGTACCGGCCGCTGCTGGGCTTTCGCAAGGCGGAGCTGGAGGAGACCCTTCGACGGCGCGGCTGCGACTGGCGGGAGGACGCCACCAACCGCATCGGAGACAACCCGCGAAACGCCCTTCGCCTGCATGCAATTCCCGAATTGGAGAAATGCTATCCCCAGTTCGTCCGGGCGGTGGCGCGACTCGCGCGTTCCGAGCAGATCGAAAGCGACGAACTGCACGCGCAGGCGCAGGAGTACCTGCGCTCGAACGCGACCTGCCTGCCGGGCTGTCTCGGCCTGGAGCTGTCGAGCCCGCCCCGGCGCGCGATCCTGCGGCGCGCGCTGCGAACCCTCTGTCCGATCCCGCTCTCCTGGGACCAGGTCAACGACATCGAGGCGCTTTGCCGGCAGGAACGCGGCCGGCTTTCGCTGTCCGCGCAGTGGACCGCGGAGCGCACGGGCAGCCGCCTCTATTATGTCCGGACGCCCGCCCTCCTACCCGAACCGGAGCCGCTCGCTTTGAACGGAACGACCCGACTTCGGTCTGTCTGTGGGATAACCGCCCGTCCCTGCGCCCCGGAGCCCGTCCGCGACGATCCGCTGCGGCAGGCGCTGAACCCGGAGATCCTGCGGGGCGCGGTGCTGCGCACGCGTCGCGAGGGAGACCGGATCCGGCCGCTGGGCAGCGGCGACAGGCTGCTCTCGGACTACTTCATCGACAAAAAGGTGGACCGGCCGCTGCGGGATCACATCGCGTTGGTGGCCATCGGCAGCCGCATCCACTGGGTGTGCGGATACGGCATATCCCAGGAGGCCGCGCTGAAGCCCGGGGACCGCGCGGTGCTGCTGGAATGCACCTGTGAAAAGCATCAGTACAACGGAGGAACGCATCATGCGGAATGACATCGAAAGTGTATTGTTGACCGAGGAACAGATTCAAAACCGCGTCCGGGAGCTGGGCGCGCAGATCGCGGAGGAATACCGGGACAAAAACCCGGTGATGATCTGCATCCTGAAGGGCTCTACCATGTTCTTCGCCGATCTTCTGCGCGCCATGCCCATCCGCCTGACCATGGACTTCATGGCGGTTTCCAGCTACGGCCGCACCACGAAGTCCTCCGGCGAGGTGGAGATCCGCAAGGACCTCTCCGGCTCCATCGAGCACCGCGACGCCATCATCGTCGAGGACATCATCGACTCCGGCTTCACCCTCAGCTACCTGAGCCGCATGCTCTCCGCCAGGGGGGCGAAATCCATCAAAATCTGCACGCTGCTGGACAAGCCCGCGCGCCGCGCCCCCGGCATCACGCTGAAGGCGGACTACTCCGGTTTTGAGATCCCGGACGCCTTCGTGGTGGGCTACGGGCTGGACTACGCCGAGGCCTACCGCAATCTCCCCTACATCGGCATTCTGAAGCCCGAGGTCTACGCGGGGAGCTGAGCGTTCCCCCGCCCGCGCCGCTTCACAGGCTCCAATGGCCGGCGCAACCGCCATTCACCCGAAAGAGAGGACTTTTGACTTGAACAAGAGACCCGTAAGAAAAATACTGCAGGGACCGCTGATGTACCTGCTCATGCTGGCCGTGATCCTGCTGGTGGTGCATATGCTCACCGACGGCACCGCCGCTCAGCCCAAGTCGATCAGCTATTCCACGCTGCTGGAGTGGGTCGAGGCCGACCTGCGCAACAGCCTCGGGGAAAAGCTCTCCGACGAGCAGCAGGGCATGACGCTCTCCAAGGTGGTCATACAATCCAACACGCTGTCCGGCGTCACCGAGGAAAACGAGGCCGCCTATGAGCTCACCGGGAATTACGACATCACCTGCGTGCTGCCCAGCGAAGCCCAGTTCTATACGGACGTGAGCGCCATCTACGAAAGCGTGCTGGGCCGTTCCGTGCGCCCCACGGAGTACGACTTTGAGATCGTCTCCAAGCTGCCCGCGCAGGCCGCCTGGTGGGTGGAGTGGATCCCGCTGCTGATCACCTTCGTGCTGTTCGGCCTGCTCTGGTACTTCCTGATGCGCCAGCAGACCGGCGGCGGCAAGGGCATGATGAGCTTCGGCAAGTCCCGCGCCCGCATGACCGACCCCAACACCAACAAGGTCACCTTCGAGGACGTGGCCGGCGCGGACGAGGAAAAGGAGGAGCTGCAGGAGATCGTGCAGTTCCTGAAAAACCCGCAGCGCTTCACCAAGGTCGGCGCGCGGATCCCCACGGGCGTGCTGCTGGTGGGACCTCCCGGCACGGGCAAGACGCTGCTGGCGCGGGCCGTGGCCGGCGAGGCCGGCGTGCCCTTCTTCACCATCTCCGGCTCGGACTTCGTGGAGATGTTCGTGGGCGTCGGCGCGAGCCGCGCGCGCGACCTGTTTGACCAGGCCAAGAAGAACGCCCCCGCCATCGTGTTCATCGACGAGATCGACGCCGTGGGCCGTCAG
>JAFWBZ010000049.1 GCA_017537105.1 Clostridia bacterium
AATGAAGCTTAAGATTACGCAGACCAAGTCCACCATCGCGTGCCTGAAGGATCAGATCGCCACCGTGAAGGCGCTGGGCCTCCATCACATCGGTGACACCGTTGTGAAGGAAGACAACGCGGCCATCCGCGGCATGATCTTCAAGGTCAAGCACATGGTCAAGGTCGAAGAGATTGCAGAGTAAGGAGGCCTGGTCAACATGAAACTACATGATCTCAAACCCGCTGAGGGCGCGACGACCGCCCGGAAGCGTCTCGGAAGAGGCATCGGTTCCGGACTGGGCAAGACCTCCGGCAAGGGCCACAAGGGCGCCAAGGCGCGCTCTGGCGGCGGCAAGCGCCCCGGCTTCGAGGGCGGCCAGATGCCCCTGACGATGCGGCTGCCGAAGCGCGGCTTCACCAACAAGTGGCGCATCGAGTATGCCACCGTCAATGTCGACCGCCTGAACATCTTTGAGGATGGCGCGGTGGTCACCCCCGTCGAGCTGGTGGAATCCGGCATCCTGAAGAACGTTCAGGACGGCGTGAAGATCCTCGGCAACGGCGAAATCACCAAGAAGCTCACGGTCAAGGCGACGAAGTTCTCCGAGACCGCGAAGGAAAAGATCGAGGCGGCAGGCGGGAAAGTCGAGGTGTTCTGAGATGCGCGAGACATTGAAGAACGCCTGGAAGATCACGGAGCTTCGCAAGAAGATCCTCTACACCCTGGGCATGCTGCTGCTGTACCGCGTGCTGTGCTTCATCCCGACCCCCGGCGTTGACACCACCGTGATCTCCCGGGCCGTCGAGCAGTACAGCCTGCTGGGCTTCATCAACTCGATGACCGGTTCCAACCTGTCCAACTTCAACATCATGGCGATGGGCATCACCCCGTACATCAACGCGAGCATCATCATGCAGCTGCTGTGCGTGGCGATCCCGAAGCTGGAGGAGATGCAGAAGGAGGGCGAAGAGGGCCGCAAGAAGATCGCCCAGATCACCCGCTACGTCACCGTGGGCCTCGGCTTCGTCCAGGCCATCGCGCTGACCATCGGCCTGCACACCAGCGCCACCGGCGGCGTCCTGAGCTATCTGACCATCGGCCTCTGCCTGGCGGCCGGCACCGCCGTCGCCATGTGGATGGGCGAGCGCATCACCGAGAACGGCATCGGCAACGGCATCTCGCTGTTGATCTTCGCCGGCATCATCTCCAACCTGGCCCGCGCGGTGTACACCAACGTGTACTACCTGTTCACCTCTCCCGAGGCGGTCAGCATCCCCGCGCTCATCGCTTCCCTGATCGTGTTCCTGCTGCTGATCGTGGGCATCGTGTTCGTCGACCTCGGCGAGCGCCGCATCCCGATCCAGTATGCCAAGCGCATGGTCGGCCGCAAGATGTACGGCGGCCAGTCCACCCACATCCCGCTGAAGCTGAACGCCTCCGGCGTGCTGCCTCTGATCTTCGCCAACGCGATCATGCAGTTCCCGGCCACCATCCTGGCGTTCTTCCCCAACAGCGCGGCGAACACCTGGTGGACCGCCCACGTCAACTCGACGAGCCTGCTGTATCAGCTGATCTTCGCGTTGATGATCTTCGGCTTCACCTTCTTCTACTCCGAGATCAGCTTCAACCCTGTTGAGATCTCCAAGAACATCCAGGCGAACGGCGGCATGATCCCCGGCATTCGCCAGGGCAAGCCCACCAGCGACTTCATCAAGAAGATCACCCACCGCATCACGATGTTCGGCGCCATCTACCTGGCGGTGCTGGCCGTGATCCCGATGATCATCTACGCCATCGCGGGCGTCAGCCTGCCCTTCGCGGCGTCCTCTCTGCTGATCGCGGTTTCCGTCGCGATGGAGACCATGCGCGAGCTGGAGAGCCAGATGCTGATGCGCCACTACAAGGGCTTCCTGCAGTGACCTCAGGAGGAGAATCCATGAAATTGATCTTCTTAGGCCCTCCCGGTGCGGGCAAGGGCACGCAGGCTGCGGGTGTCAGCGCGCATTTTCGCGTGCCGCACATCTCCACCGGCGATATGTTCCGCTCCGCCATCAAGAACGAGACCCCCGTGGGGATCGAAGCCAAGCGCTATCTGGATGCGGGCGAACTCGTACCCGACAGCGTCGTGATCGACATGGTGCGCGAGCGCCTGGCGATGGACGACTGCAAGAGCGGCTATCTGCTGGACGGGTTCCCCCGGACGGTGGACCAGGCCGTGGCCCTGGACGGCATCAGCGAGCCGGACGCCGTGGTGGAGATCGAAGTCCGCGACGAAAAGCTGCTGGACCGCCTGACCGGCCGCCGCGTCTGCGGCAAGTGCCAGGGGACCTTCCACGTTTCCAAGCTCGCCGATGCGCACACCTGCCCCGTATGCGGTGGGGAAGTGTACCAGCGCGAGGACGACAGGCCCGAGACCATTTCGACCCGGCTGCGCGCCTATCACGAGCAGACCGAGCCGCTGATCGGCTACTATTCGGGCAAAGACAAGCTCTGCCGCGTCAACGGCGACAGCAGAGTCGAGGATGTGTTCAAGAACATTCTCGCTTCCTTGGAGTGACTGCATGATCACCATCAAAAATGAATCACAGATCGAGAAGATGCGCAGGGCCGGCGCGTTGCTGCACGAGGTGCTGGAGGCGCTGCGCAGGGAGATCGAACCCGGCGTGACCACGCTGCACCTGGACCAGATGGCCGAGCGGCTCATCCGCCAGGCGGGCGCGATCCCCTCCTTCAAGGGGTACGAGGGCTTCCCGTATTCCATCTGTGCTTCGGTGGACGATCAGGTCGTTCACGGTTTCTCGAACAAGAACAAACTGCGCAAGGGACAGCTCCTGTCCGTCGATTGTGGGTGCATTCTGGATGGCTGGCAGTCTGACAGCGCGTTCTCCGTGCTGGTGGGCGGCGGTTCGCCGGAGGCGCGGCAGCTGGTGGAGGTCACCGAACGGTGCTTCTGGCTGGGCGCGCAGCAGGCGGTGGCCGGCAATCACCTCGGTGATATCGGCCACGCCATCCAGACCTACGCGGAATCCTTCGGCTACGGCGTCATCCGCGACCTGTGCGGCCACGGCATCGGCACCGAGATGCACGAGGATCCCAACGTGCCGAACTACGGACGGCCCGGCCGCGGCGTCAAGCTGGAGGCGGGCATGACCATCGCCGTGGAGCCGATGATCTCCATGGGCACCTGGAAGGTGTACCAGGAGGACGACGGGTGGACGGTGGTGACCCGGGACGGCAGCCTGTGCTCCCACTACGAGCACACCCTGCTGATCACCGACGGAGAGCCCGAGATACTGTCCTATCCCGGCATGAAGGTGTCCGAGGTCCTCGCGGCCAGGGGCGCCGGAGAGGCCGACGGCTCGAGTGAGGTTCTGCAATGAACAAGCTTCCCATTGAGGTCGGCAGCGTCGTCATTTCGAAGGCGGGCAGGGACCGGGGAAGGATATTCCTGGTCATCGAGGAAGTGGACGCGGATTTCGTGAGGATCGCCAACGGCGAACTGCGAAAGCTGGATCGTCTGAAGAAGAAGCGGCGCAAGCACCTGAAGCCCACGGGCGCGGTGGTGCAGGCGCTGCGGGACCGGATTTCCGAGGGGAAGACGGTCGAGGATCATGAGTTGCGCGCATGGTTGCGTGAGGAGGAGGAAAAGCTTGTCCAAGTCTGATGTTATCGAAGTCGAAGGCGTTGTCACCGAGTCCTTTCCCAACGCCATGTTCGAAGTTCAGCTGCCCAACGGGCACAAGATACTGGCGCACGTGTCCGGCAAGATGCGCATGAACTACATCCGCATCTATCCCGGCGATAAGGTTACGATTAAGCTCTCGCCCTATGATCTGACCCGCGGTCGCATCACCTGGCGTTCGAAGAAAAATGAATACCTGCCCGTCAGGAAATTCGTGTGCGAGGCGCAAATCCCGGAGGGTTTGCGGTCTGGCTTGCCAGACTGCCTCTGTTGATTCGAAGATTCAACAGAGGCACCGCAGTGCGCGAATTTTCGCGTTTATCCCACTCGTTGAAAAACAAGGTTTTTCAACGATTTGTGGGGGATGCTTTCGCATCCCCCATTCTCACCCGTTCCAATCGGGAACCGGCCTGTCAGCCCTGCTTCTGCTTGTGCTTGGGATTCTCGCAGATGACCATGACACGGC
>JAFWBZ010000050.1 GCA_017537105.1 Clostridia bacterium
AGGGCAGCGGCTCCGCTGTGGGCGCCGCCGTCACCGGCGGCGACTGCACCCCGTCCGCCGGCGTGTGCCATATCGCCCAGGCGCAGGCCAGCGCCAGGGCCGTGACCATCAGCGCCAGCGCCAGCAGGTAGACCTTCCGCTGATTCTGTGAAATATGCATCTGGAACCCTCCTTGCGACATCCGTTTCGATTCAATCTATTCCCCGCCGCCCGGGGCTATGCCGCAGCACAGGTCATTTTCAATGCCACCTTTGCTGGTATTCGCGCACAGATATTGTGGTTGCAGAAAACGCCGGGATGGTTTATAATGTTGTCGAATCATTTGGAACACTCGGAGGAAGCCCCATGCCCATCGACGGACTGACCCTCGGACTCCTGGCGCGGGAGCTGGACGGCGCGCTCACCGGCGGCCGCATCGCCAAGGTGATCCAGCCGGAGCGCGACGAGATCCAGCTCACCATTCGCAACGGCGGCGTCAACCGACAGCTTTTGCTGTCGGCGTCGGCCAACTGCGCCCGCGCCCACCTGACGCAGATCCGCAAGAACAATCCGCTGGAGCCTCCGGCGCTGTGCATGCTGATGCGCAAGCACATCACCGGCGGGCGCATCGCCGCCGTGCGCCAGGTCGAAGCCGACCGGATCCTGGAGATCGAGATCGAGCACCACGACGAGCTGGGCGACCCCGCCCGCAAGCGGCTGATCTGCGAATTCATGGGCAAGCACTCCAACCTGATCTTCGTGGACGGGGACGGGCGGATCATCGACAGCGCGCGCCGGGTGACGGAGCAGATCTCCTCGGTGCGGGAGGTGCTGCCGGGGCTGCGCTACGAGCGCCCGCCGGCCCACGGAAAGCTGCCCTTCGACCGCGTGGAGCCGGAGGCGCTGTATCGCGCCATGTCCGGCATGGGCGGCCGCCTGCACAAGCTGATCGCCCAGTGCATCAGCGGCATGTCCACCCAGACCGCCCGGGAGCTGGCCTTCCGCGCCGCCGGCAGCGAGGACGCGCACGCCGAGGAGTGCGACCTGCGCGCCTGCTGCGAGCGCATCTGCCGCAACCTCTCGGAGATCCCGGAGCACGTGGAGCCCGCGATCCTTTACGGCGAGGACGGCGCGCCGGTGGACGCGGTGGCCTTCCGCTATGCGAGCCGCGCCCACCTGCGCGCGGAGCCGTACCCCACGATCTCCGAGGCCGTGGACGAATTCTTCCGCACCCGGGACCGGAACGAGCGCATCCAGCAGAAGAGCGCCGCGCTGCACCGCACGCTCAAAAAGAACATCGAGCGCTGCGAGCGCAAGCTGGCGCTGCAGGAGGAGGCGCTGCTGGGCAGCCGCCGCATGGACGAGTACCGGCTGAAGGGCGAGCTGCTGACGGCCAACCTCCACCTGGCGCAGAAGGGCATGAAGTCCGTGGATCTCCCCAACTGGTACGAGCCGGACATGCCGACGCTTCGGGTGGAGCTGGACGAGAAGCTCTCCCCCGGCCAGAACGCCCAGAGGTACTTCAAGCTCTACCAGAAGGCCCGAAACGCCCAGTCCCTCGCGGCGGAGCAGATCGAGAAGACCTCCTCGGAGCTGAATTACCTCGAGGGACAGCTGGACAACCTGACCCGCTGCGAGGGCGAGTCGGAGCTCTACGAGCTGCGGCAGGAGCTGGAGCGCTTCGGCTACGTCAAGCCCAACCGCAACCGCCGCCAGCTCAAGCAGCTGCCGCCCTCCCAGCCGCTGAAGGTCACCTCCCCCTCCGGCCGCATCGTGCTGGTGGGCAAGAACAACCTGCAAAACGACAAGCTGACCGCCTCCGCCCAGCCGGACGAGGTGTGGCTGCACGCCAAGGACATGCCCGGCTCCCACGTGATCATCGTCGGCCCGGAGCCGGACGAGGCCACGATCCTCTTTGCCGCCCGGCTGGCCGCCGCCAACTCCACGGGGCGCGCGTCGTCCCGGGTGCCGGTGGACTACACGCTGCGACGCTATGTCAGGAAGCCCTCCGGCGCAAAGCCCGGCTTCGTCATCTACACCCACCAGCGCACGCTGTCGGTGGAGCCCATGCCGCCCCAGCAGGGGCCGTCGCCGGACTGAGGCCGCGCGCAACACTCAAGCTGTACAGGAGGTGGACATCGATGTCCGAGCATTTTTCCGACGAGCTCTCCGGCATCCAGCGCTTTCAGCTGCTGCCCTGGGAACTGATTCCCGACCTCGGTCTGTATATGGACCAGGTCGTCACGCTCATCGTGCGGACCTTCGAGCCGCTGTACGGGGAGGAGTCGAAGCGCCTGCTCTCCGCGCCGATGATCAACAACTACGTCAAGGCCGGGCTGCTGCCGCGCTCCCGTGGGAAGAAGTACAGCCGGGAGCAGATCGCCCTGCTGTCGATCATCGTGGCGCTCAAGCAGGTGTGCAGCATGGAGGAGATCCGCCGGATGCTGGCGCTGAAGGAGGGCGAGACCGTGGAGGCCCTCTACGGCGCCTTCCGCGAGCGCTGCGGCGAGGTCATCCGCGACCTGCGCCCCGGCAGCGCGGACGCTGCCGCCGGCCTGAGCCCGGCGCTGGAGTTCGCCATACTCGCCTCGGGCTACCACGCGGGCTGCGTCGCGGCGCTCCAGGCGGCGGAGGCGGACGCGGCGGCGGTCGCGCAGGCATCAGCCGACAAAAAACAAGGCAATTGATTTCACAAAACAGGCGGGCGCGCACCGGTTGATCGGCGCGCGCCCGCCTGTTTTTGCCCCCGCTCGGCATTTCGCGGCGGCCAGTCGCTTATACTGTTCCCATGCGGGTCCCGAGACCCGCACAGGAGGGATGCCCATGAAGCGAATAGCCGCCCTGCTCTGTCTTATGCTGCTGTGCGCCACCCGCGCCCTCGCTTCGGAGGCGCTGACCGTCGCCGCAAAGGGCGCGGTGCTGATCGACGCCGCCAGCGGCCGCGTGCTCTTCGCGCAAAACGCCGACGAGGAGCTGCCCATGGCCTCCACCACCAAGGTGATGACCACCCTGCTGGCGCTGGAGAGCGCGTCGCTGGACGCCCAGGTCACCGCGGGCAAAAACGCCGCCGGCGTGACGGGCACGTCCCTCTACCTCTCCGAGGGCGAGACGCTGTCCATGGAGCACATGCTCTACGGCCTCATGCTGCGCAGTGGCAACGACGCCGCCGTGGCCGTGGCGGAGCACGTGGCGGGCAGCGTGCCCGCCTTCGCGGAGCGCATGAACGCGCGGGCCGCGGCGCTGCGGGCGGACGCGCACTTCGTCAATCCCCACGGTCTCGATGCCGACGGCCACCGCGCCTCCGCGCTGGGACTCGCGCGCATCTTCCGGGAGGCCATGCAGAACCCGGTGTTCCGCACCATCACCGGCACCCAGCGCAAGGTGATCCCCTGGGTCGGCAACGAGTACAGCCGGGTGCTGGAGAACAAGAACAAGCTGCTGTCCACCTACGAGGGCGCCACCGGCGGCAAGACCGGCTACACCGGCAAGGCGGGCCGCTGCCTGGTGTTCTCCGCGGAGCGGGACGGCCTGGAGATCATCGGCTCGGTGCTGAACTGTCCCACCTGGTTTGACACCGCCGCGGCCATGCTGGACTACGGCTTCGAGCACTTCCGCATGGAGCGGGCCTTCGAGGCGGGCGCGGCGGTGGGCCGGGTGCCGGTGGTCAACGGATCGGAGGAATCCGTCGAAGCCGTGGCGGAGGAGGCCCTGCGGGGGGCCGTGCGGATCTCCGCGCCGGTGGACACCGTCGTCTCGCTGCCCCCGTCCGTGGACGCGCCGGTCCGCGCCGGGGACGTGCTGGGCACCGCCGCGCTGCAGAGCGACGGCGGCGTGATCGCCCAGTGCAATCTCGTCGCCGCCGATGCGGTGGAGCCCCTGAACCTGCGCGAGGCCTTTCGCCGCCTGCTGCGCAGCTGGCTGCTGCGCGGAAGGTGATCGCTACTCTCCGACTTCTGACTCCACCTCCCCGCCGATGCGCCAGGTGCGCAGCGGCGCGCCGTCCGCGTCCGCAAAGATCACGGCGTCCTCCGTCTCGATGCGCAGCCGGTCCTCGCCCAGCGCCACGATGGACACGCAGGTGGCAGGCAGCAGCTTACGGCCCTCGCCGTCGATCAGGCCGAAGCGAACGGCGGCGTCCCATTCGCCCGCGCCGCCGTCCTCCCGGGCCGGCAGCACCGCGTACGCATACCGCCCCTCGCACAGCGATAGCAGCCGCTGGTATCGCCCCGAGGCCGCGCTGCCGTCGGGGTTGACGAGCCACTGGCAGGCCTCGCCCCATTCGCCGTCCGCGGCGATCAGCTGTCCGCCGGTCCCGGCGGAAAAGAACACGGTCCCCTCCCGCTCCAGCACCGCGTCGCCGTCCGGGCCATACAGGGTGGTCCTTCCCCCCGAAAGCACCGCGACGCAGCCTCCCGTGACCTCGATCCGCTCCACCTCGGCATCGATGTGGCGGAGCGCCGTGCCGTCGCCGCGGAGGAGATCCACCGTGCCGTCGATGCGCTGGGCGGCGATCAGGTCATCGCCCCGCGCCATCCATTCGTAGCGGCACGGGACGACCAGCGCGCCGTCGGTCCCCGCCAGGCCGTAGCCGTCGCCGTCGGAGACGAGGAACGTCCCGCCCGCGTACTGCCCGGCGTACTGCCAGTCGGTGGACGCGACCTGCGCGCCGTCCGCGTCCAGCCACCCGTAGCGACCGTCCTGCGTCAGGAACACCAGCGGCCCGCCCTCCGCGGAGGGCTGCAGCCCGCCCA
>JAFWBZ010000051.1 GCA_017537105.1 Clostridia bacterium
CGGGATGATCACCACCAGCATGATGCCCGTGGTGGCCACGGTGAAGATGATGGAATTCAGGAAATACCGGCCCAGCGGGCCATCGAGAAGGCGTCGCGGTAGTTCTGCAGCGTCGGGGCCAGCGTGAAGAACTTCGGCACGTATTCGGAGGAATAGGCCGAAAAGCTCTTGACCGAGGTCAGAAGCATCCAGTAGTACGGGAAGAGCACCATGATCGCCCAGAACGCCAGCAGCACGTAGGTGACCGTGCGCACGACGTTCTTCCTGGCCGCGGCGGCGCCTGCCCGGTTGTCATTCAGATTGGCCATGCTCGCACCTCCTCAGTAGTGCACGTGCTTTTTGCTGATGGACAGGTTGATGCAGGTGATCGTCAGCACCACGGCGAACAGTATGATCGCCGCCGCGGACGCGAACGACGGATATCCGCCGGAATCGCCGTAGAGCATATCGTAGACATAGCCCACGATGGTGTTCATCTCCGCGGCGTTCAGATTCGTGCCGAACAGCGCCACGGCGTCCGAATACGCCTTGAACGCGCCGATGAATCCGGTGATGACCAGGTAGAAGATCATGGGCGAGATCATCGGCAGCGTGATCTTCCGGAAGATGCGGAAGGACGACGTGCCGTCCACCTTGGCGGCGTTGTAGTAATCCTGGTTCACCCCCGCCAGGGCGCTGGTGAGGATCAGGATCTTGAAGGGCATGACCACCCACACCGTGTAGAAGCACAGCACGAACATCTTCGCCCAGTAGGGGCCCTCGATGAAGTCCACCGACTTCCCGCCGAAGGCGCGGATCAACAGGTTCACCAGGCCGTCGGAATAGGCCGTGGGCTTGAACAGGATCATGAACACCAGGCCCACCGCCAGCGTGTTGGTCACGTAGGGCAGGAAGTACACGGTCTGGAAGAGGTTGCGCAGCGGCTTGATGGAATTGAGGCCCACCGAGATCAGCAGCGCCAGCCCCGTGGACACCGGTACCGTGATGATCACCAGAATGAAGGTGTTCCGGAGCGCCTGCAGAAAGTAGGGATCGTGCAGCACGTAGGAATAGTTATACAGGCCCACGCCGAAGAACGTCTGGGAGGCGGAATTGTAACCCTCCTCAAAGGAGTAGATGAACACGTCGATCAGCGGATAGACCATGAACACGCCCAGGAACAGCATCGCCGGCAGCAGATACAGCCAGGCCTTCAGGTTGTTGTTCTCTCTGCTCTCCATGCTATTTCACCTCGAAGCGCAGCCTTGCCTCGGTCTGCCGGTCGAAGAGGTGCACCTTGAAATCCTTGAGCGAGAAGCGCACGGCGCCCTCCCCCACCTCCCTGGCGCACTCGGCGGGAATGATGGCGCGGATGTTCGTGCCCGTAAACGCCGGATGGGTGGCGATCACGGTGCTGTCCCGACCCATGACCTCCACGCCCACGAGGCCGCACCGCATCGGGCCGGCAGCGTCCAGCGTGAAGGCCTCGGGGCGGATGCCCACCCAGACGTCGCGGTCGTCCACGCCCCGGGTCTCCAGCACGCAGTCCTCGCCCACGTACAGCCTCTCGCCCTTGACCCGGCCTTCGAACACGTTGATGGGCGGCGTGCCCAGGAATTTGGCCACGAACAGGTCGATGGGGTCGTCATACACGGCCTGCGGCCTGTCGATCTGGTGGATTTTGCCGTCCTTCATCACTACGATCAGATCGGAGATGGACATGGCCTCCTCCTGGTCGTGGGTGACGAACACGGTGGTGATGCCGGTCTCCCGCTGGATGCGGCGGATCTCCTCCCGGGTCTGGAGGCGCAGCCTCGCATCCAGGTTGGAGAGGGGCTCGTCCAGCAGCAGCACCTTCGGCATCTTCACCACAGCCCGGGCGATGGCCACGCGCTGCTGCTGGCCGCCGGACATCTCGCTGGGCTTGCGCTCCAGCAGCTGGCCGATCTGCACCAGGTCCGCGGCTTCCTTCACCCGGCGTTCCATCTCCTCCTTTGAGGGACGGTCCGCGCCCTTCAGGTTCTCCAGCGGGAAGCGTATGTTCTCCCGCACCGTCAGGTGGGGATACAGCGCATAGTTCTGGAACACCAGCCCCACGCCGCGCAGCTCCGGCGGCAGGTCGGTCACGTCGTCGTCGCCGAAGAAAACCCGGCCGTCGGTGGGCTTCAACAGCCCGGAGATCAGATTGAGCGCCGTGGACTTGCCGCAGCCGGACGGGCCCAGAAGTCCGATCAGCTTGCCGTCCGGAATCTCGAAGCAAAAGTCGTTGACGGCAATCACCTCGTCGTCGGTTTTCTTGTTGCGGCTGGGAAACTTCTTGGTCAGGTGGTCAAGGACAACTTTCATTTGACTCCAACTCCCTGCGTCGTCGTATCGATGGATCCGGAAACCCGAATGTATTATAGCACAATGCGCGGCCCCAGGCCATCCCCCCGGCCGCGAAATCCGCACTTTTTCGACGCGCATTCTTGCATTCGGCGCTTTATCGCGTTATACTATGAAAGGAGCCCGCCGAAGCGGGCGCACAGTGACCGGAAGGGGGATTGTTTTGTGGACATCCAGAAGATTATCGAAGAAGTCGTCTCCAAGCTGAAGCTCGACCCGAAGCTGTTGGCTGCCTTCGCCGCGGATCCGGTGAAGACCCTCGAAAAGACCTTCAACATCGACCTGCCGGACGATCAGATCAACGCGATCATCAACGGCGTGAAGTCCAAGATCGACTTGAGCAAGGTCGACGTGGGCCAGGCCGTGGGCATTCTCGGCAAGCTGAAGGGCCTGTTCGGCAAGTAATTCCGGAACGGCAACGGGGCATCCGCTTTTTGCGGATGCCCCGTTTGTCTCTTCAGATTCAGCCCAGCCCCTGCACCATCAGCTTCAGCGTGGCGACGTCCACCACGGCGTCGGGATTGCCGGGATCGATGACACTAAGCCCGGCATCCAGCTGCGCGTTGGCGCGGTTCTGGAATTCCGCCACCGCCGAAAGCGTCGCCCGGTCCAGCACGCCGTCCTCGGCGTTGGAGGGCAGCAGCCCCAGCTGGTACAGCCGCATCTGCAGCCGCTGGATCTCGCCGGTCTCCGAATCGGGACCGATGGGAACGTCGAAGGTCTCCGGGACCTTCAGCGCGGGCACTGCGGTGGGTTCCGGCGTCGGAACCGCGGTGGGCTCCGGCGTTGGCGCGGGGATGCCGAACACGGCGGTACCCCACTGCGCGTCCTCCTGCGTGCCGCCCGCCGGCATGGCGCCGACGTGGATGGTGTAAATGCCCGAGGGCAGGCTGCCGGCGGACACAGTGCGGCTGGTATCGGTGGTGTTCCCCAGGTTCTGGCGCTCGCCGGACTGGTTTTCGACGTACACGATATATCCTGCCACCTCGCCCTCGGCGCCCCAGCTGACGATGATGGTGTTGTCCGTCATGTAGGAAACGCCATCCTGCTGGTAGGCCGAGCCGCCCACGGTGACGAAGGGCTGTCCGACGCTGGCCACCGTGGGCGCAGGCGTGGGCACCTCCGTGGGCTCCGGCGTGGGCGCCTCGGTGGGCTCCGGCGTCGGCTCGGGGGTGGGTACGGGCGTAGGCTCCGGCGTGACGACCTCGGGCAGCACGAACTGCGCGCGGCTCCACACCACGTCCTCATCGCCGCCGTTCACGGGCAGCGCGCCGATGGTGATGGTATAGAGCATGCCGGGCCGCATCTGCGAGGCCTTCACCTGCAGGGACTGCTGGCGGGTCGCGGGCGTGCCCGTGACGACGTTGCCGTTGGCGTCGGCAACCTGCACGCTGTAGCTGGCCACCTCGCCGCCGGCGGTCCAGGACACATCAAAGCTGTCGCTTCGAATGACGATCGCCTCGCCGTTGGGCACGGCGCCGTCGATGGAGATCACCGGCGCGCCGATGGCCGCCACCGTGGGCTCGGGCGTCGGCGTGGGCACCTCTGTGGGCTCCGGCGTCACCGGGGCCGGCAGCAGGAACTTCGCGGTCTGCCACAGGATCTCCTCCTCGGAGCCGCCCTGGGGCTTCGCGCCGACGGTGATGGTGTACACCTCGCCCGCCTGCATGCGGGAGGTGTCCACCTTGAGCGACGTCTGCCGGGTGGCCTCGCTGGAGGCGATGGAATTGCCCGCGCTGTCGGCGATGTAGACGTAGTAGCTCTCCACGGCGCCCGTGGCGCTCCAATCAATCGTGAACCTGCCCTTGCTCAATTCGATGGTCTCGCCCGACGCGACCTTTCCGGCAACGCTGATGTTCAACGCATCGATGGTTGCCTTGAAGGGCGTGTTGACGGCATTGCCGTCAGTGTCGTCGTCGGGCTCACCAAAAGGGTTGTCGGGGTCGGGCGTCGGAGATTCCGTCGGCTCGGGACTCGGCGAAGTCTCCTCCGTGGGCGTCGCAAAGGGATCGTCCACGGGCACAGGCGTGCTCCCGCCGAAGGGATCCGCAAGGAGCTCGGAGACGTTCGCGCCATCCCCGTCAAAAGGGTCTTCGTCGCCCTCCGCGTCCACGGGCGCCTCGGTCGGCGCCTCGGTGGGCGATTCGCCGCCCATCGTGTAGTCGTGGTCGTAGCAGTATTCCAGCATCTGCCGGGTGCCGTTGTCGATCTGACCGGTGACCTCCAGGGTGTTGGGCCGCACGCTGTTGACCCAGCGCTGGAAGGCGGTCACCGCGCGGACGGTGCTGTCGCCGTACACGCCGGTGATCTCGCTGGAAGGCAGCGCGCCGATGGCGTTCAGCATCTCCTGCACGTAGCGGATCGACTCCGACGCGGAGTCCGGACCCACGGAGATGTTCACGTTTTCATCGGGAATGTCGTTCGCCGGCACCTCCGTCGGCGCTTCCGTGGGTACGGCCGTCGGCGCCTCCGTGGGCACCGCAGTCGGCACCTCCGTGGGCACAGCCGTGGGCGCCTCCGTCGGCTCGGGCGTCGGGGTGCTGGTATCGACCTTGATCTCCCGGTCGGAGAAATACTCCAGGGCCAGGCGGGTATCGTTGTCCACGATGCCGCTCACCGTCAGCGAGCCGCCGTTTCGGTTGGCCCACTCTTGGAAGGCGCGCACCGCGTTGGCGGTTCCGCTGCCGTAGACACCGTCCACCGCGGATTCGCTCAGCAGGCCGATTTCCGAGAGCATCTCCTGTACGCGGCGAATGGACGCGGCCGGGGAATTCGCGTCGATGGTGATCTGGGGATTCTCATCGGGCAGATCGTCGATCTCCGGCGCCTCGGTGGGCGCCTGCGTGGGCGTGCCGGTGGTTTCGATGTTCGGGATGCGGTTGTTGTCCTGGCAGTACTGCAGGAAGGCGCGGGTCAGCGCGTCGGCATCGCCGTTGACGGGCAGCGTCTGCTCGTTCCTCTGCTGGTTGACCCACTGCTGGAACGCGGAGACGGCGCTGGCCGTGGCCTTTCCGTACACGCCGTCATCGGAGCCCGCGGGCAGCAGACCCAGAGCGATCAGCTGGCGCTGCACAGCGCGAATGGCGTCCTTGGAGGACTTGCCGTTCACGATGTCGCCGCTGGTGTCGGGCACGGCTTCCGTCGGCGCCGTGGTCGGCGCGGGCGTGGGCGTGGCGGTGGGCTCCGCGGTCGCGGTCTGGAGCTTCTGCCACTCCTCCACGTAGTAATCGAGGAAGGCCAGACTCAGCGCGTCCATGGTGCCGCTGGTCTCCAGCACCTCGTAGCCCTGCAGCTGGTTGACGCGAGCCTGGAAGCGGCGCACGGCGGCGCGGGTGGTGTTGTCAAACCGGCCGCTGTCGGAGCCCGCGGGCAGCACGCCCAGCATCGTCAGCTTGCGCTGCATCTCGCGGATCTGGTTCGCACCGGAGTTTTCGTTGATCACCGACTCGTCCGGCGCTGCGGTGACCTTCGGCGCGGGCGTCGCTGTGGGCTTCGGCGTGGCCGTGGGCCGCGTCACATCGGTCTGGTAGAGCCACTGCTGGGTCTTCGGCCCGGCGATGCCGTCCACGGTCAGCTTGGGCTTGGGATTGTAGGTCTGGTTGATGTAGGTTTGCAGGTCCTTCACGGCCTGGCGGGTCGCCGAATCGTACTTTCCGGTGACCTGCGTGTAATCCAGCCAACCCAGCGTCACCAGTTTCTGCTGGAGCGTCCGCACGTCCGATTGGCTGGACTTGGTCGTCACCGAGGTATACCCGGAGGCGTCGCCGGACAGCGTGGGCATGGCGGTGGGCTTCTGCGTAACCGCGGAGCCGGTATTGCCCTGTACGGTCTGTGTGCCCGAACCGGAGTTGTCCTCGTAGGTATAGTCCATCCACGACAGATCGGGGTCCACCAGCGCGGCAAAGGTCGGCGAGGCGTAGGGCGTCGGCGTGGGCGTCTCCGCGGGAATCCACACCTGGTTGGGGTCCAGCGTGGGGTTCTCCGTCACGTCCTTGCTGCCGTTGAGCGCGCCATTGAAAAACAGTATGAGTCCCGCGGCCGCGGCGATGACCACCAGCGCGGCGACGATGGCGATGACGGCGATGCACCTGCGGCCGTCCGACTCGGGGCGCTCCTCCCGCGCGGGCGACTCCGCCGTGGCGGATTTGCGCTGCGCGATATAGGCGGTGCCGTTCTCCTCGAAGAAGAAGTGGCGCTTGCGGGGATCCTCCTCCCCCTCCACGCTGGCGCGCAGCTTTTTCAGCCCGGCGTCAAAGCGATCCTCCAGCCCGGCGACGGGCACCACGGTGCCGTCGTTCAGCCGCTCCGCGCAGTCCCGCGGCAGATATTCGCGGATGCGCAGCTTTTTTTCGCGCTTGGTGTCGAACGCCGCGTAGACGATGCCGGTGGCGTCCTGACCCAGCGCGCGGCCGATCAAAAAGCGGTCGTGGTAGACCAGCGTTCCGGGCAGCATCTGGATCTGCGGCACCGCGGCGTGGGAATCCCTGCCGCAGTGCGGGCAGGTGCTGTGCCCGCTCAGGTCTTCAAAGCAGTACATGCACAGGTTTTCGTATGCCATTGATTCCACTCCTTTGTTCCCCCGGCGCAGCGATGCGCCGGCTCCGGCAGCCGTCACAGGCTGCGGTCGACGACGGATTTCACATCCTCAAAGACCTCGTCGATCGTCCTGCCGGCATCGATGGCAAACACCCGGCCGGGCGACTGCGCCTTCACGGCCTCGTAGCCCCGGCGCACGCGTTCGAAGAAGTCTTCCTTTTCCATTTCCAGGCGGTCCAGCGGGGCGCCCTTCGCCATGCGCGCCCTCGCGCGCTCGCGGTCGACCTCCAGCAGGATCGTCACATCCGGCCGCACGCGCTCCGCGGCGGCAGCATTTATTTGACGTATAAAATCCTCTCCGAGTTCACGCCCATAGGCCTGGTAGGCGATGCTGGAATCCAAAAAACGGTCACAAATTACAATTTTGCCACATTTGATCGCCGGCTCGATGACCTCGCGCACGTGCTCCACCCGGGAGGCGGCGTACAGCAGGGCCTCGCACTCGGCGGACATGCCCTTGGAATCCAGGCTCAGGATGACCTCGCGGATGCGCTCGGAGATCGGACAGCCGCCCGGCTCCCGGGTCAGCACGGTCTCGTAGCCCCGACGGGTCAGCCAGTCCTTCAGCCGGGCGATCTGGGTGGACTTGCCGCAGCCGTCGGAGCCCTCCATCGTGATGAACAGGCCCCGGGGCCGCTCGCCCTCCAGCATCCAGTCCGTCATCTCAGACACGGTATCAAACACGAGATCCGCGCCGGCGCCCGCCAGCTCGCCCTCGATGGAATAGCCGTAATCGGTGCCCACGGCGGTCATGCCCAGGGCCTTTCCCGCCTCGATATCAAAGCTGCGGTCCCCCGCCATGCAGGCCCGTGCCGGGTCCGCGCCCTCGGGCAGCGCCGCCAGCAGCAGATCCCGCTTGTCCGCGCTGTGGCGGCCCAGCGTGGTGCCGGAAATGGCGTCGATGTAGCGGTCGATGCCGAAGTGCTTTGTCAGCCGCTCCACCATCATCTCGGGCTTGGCGGAGGCCAGCGCCACGTAGGCGCCGCCCTCGTGCAGCGCCCGCAGCAGCTGCGCGATGCCCGGGTAGATCGAGGCCTCGTACAGCCCGGTGCCGATGTAGCGCGACCGGTAGACCTCGATGGCGTGCTCGGCGCCCTCGTCGTCAAACCCGCACAGCTCCACGAAGCTGTCATGCAGCGGCGGCCCGATGAAGCGGTTCAGCACGTCCTCCCCTGGCACCGGCCGACCCAGCCGCTCCAGCGCATAGGCCACGCTCCGGCGAATGCCCTCGCCGGTCTCCGCAATGGTGCCGTCAAAGTCAAACAGATAGTAATCGAACTTCACAGCAGATCCGTCCCCATTTATCACAATTATTTCAATTCTATGAAATATTGTACCACAAGATTATGACTTTTTGGGTCTCATTGGCAAAAAGTCCTATGAATTTTCCTCTGCTCCGGGGCGCTTTCGCGCGCTTGAGGACAGACGAACAGCCGCCCCACGATGGAGCGGCTGTGAGAATGAGGTGGATGCCGGTCAGCCCTCCAGGTGGAAGGCCTCCTCGATGGCCTTGACTTCCTCGTCGGTGATGTAGACCACCTCGCCGATGTCCTTGGCGGCGATCATGGCGGCGGCGGAGTACTCCAGCACCTCCAGCTTGTCGTAGGCCTTCAGCAGGCTCTCGCCGGTGACGATGACGCACTGGTTGTTCACGATGACCACCGGATGCCTGGCGCTGAAGATCTTCGCGGTGCCGGGGATGTCCAGACGGCTGGCGGCGTAGGGAATGCGCACTACGTCGCGCAGGCTGATGTAGCTCTCGGGGATCAGGCGGGAGTCAAACGCCGCGTCCGTCACCGCGAAGCTCATGATGGCCGGCGGATGGGCGATGATCACGGCGTTGATCTCCGGATGCGTGGCAAAGATCTCCTCCAGCAGCCGGGCGGCGCGGCTGGGCTTCTTGCCCATCTCCCGCATGCCGTGGTTGATGCGCACCAGGTCCTCGGGCTCCAGGTACTTCCTGTCCTTGTTGTAGGGCGTGGTCAGGAAGCCGCCGTCGGACAGGCGCATGGCAAAGGTGCCCTGGGTGGAGGTGAACAGCCGCTGGTCATAGCTGCGGTGGATCAGCTCGCACAGGTCGCGGCGGCCGGCGCACTCCTCGCTGGAGTGACTGCCGGGGATGAACTCGTCCAGGTTGGGGCTGGTGATCGAGCGATCGATGTCGATCTGCTCCTGGGTCAGCGGCTTGGGCGTTCCCAGCTTCTTGGCGTCGATCTCGAGGCGGCCGCAGAAGTCCAGGGTCTCAAAGGCCATGAAGCAGCTGAACAGGTCCTTGTGGCCGATGACCACGCCGTGGTTCTCCATCATCACGGTGTTGCAGCCCTTGCTGAACTCCTCGGCGATGTACTCGCCCAGCTTCGCGCTGCCGGGAACCTCGTACTTGGCGTAGGTCACCTTGCCGCAGACCTCGCTGGCGTTGGGAATCAGGGCGATGTCGGGGATCTTGCGGGCCAGGCTGAAGGCCACCAGCGTCGGCGGATGGGCGTGCAGAATCGCCTTCAGGTCGGGGCGGCGGCGGTAGATCTCGCTGTGGAACGGCAGCTCCACCGACGGCCTGTGGGGGCCGATGACGGTGCCGTCCGGCTTGACCTGGCACATGTCGGCGCGGGTCAGGTTGCCCTTGTCGATGCCGGAGGGCGTGATCCAAATGTCGCCGTTGTCGTCCTTGATGGAGAGGTTGCCGCCGGACATGGTGGTCATGCCGTAATAGTAGATGCGGTTCATGATCATGACCAGCTGGTCGGCCGGGTGCAGCAGTTCAAAGCGCATGGGGATTCCTCCTTCATGATGGTCGTTGGAAAGCTGGGGATGGTTGAATTGTCAAAAGGAATGGATGGGCAGGCTGTCGTCGTCCCGGCCCTTCTCGATCTTCCGGATCTGGATGTAGTATTGCACGTCGTCGGACACCTTGACCAGCACGCGGTCACCCACGCGCCGCCCCATCACGGCTCGGCCCAGCGGGGATTCCTTGGAGATGATGCCGTTCATGGCGTCTTCCCGAAGCGTGGTCATCAGCGTGATGGTCTCGGTGTCGCCCTCGTCCTCGTAGTAGATGTCCACCTTGTCAAACAGCCCCGCCACGCCGTCCCGGGTATCGGATTTGATCACCCTGGCGGTGGCGATCATCCGGCGCAGATAGCGCAGCCGGCTGTCGCAGCGCCGGAGCTCCTGCTTTGCCGCCTTGTATTCGTAGTTTTCGCTGCGGTCCCCGAAGGCCGCGGCGGTGGCCACATCCTCGACGCACTTGGGGCGGACCACCTTCATGCGGTAGTCGATCTCCTCCTGCATCTTGCGGATGTCCACCTCGGTCAGTTCGTTGTACATGCGCGGCGCCTCACCCGATGAAATGGATCCACTGCCGCTCGGCCTCGACCTCGGGCAGCCCGTAGGCCTCGCGGCCCAGCGCGATGGACTTCATCAGGAAGGCCATGTTCCGCGCCAGCGTGCGCATGGTTTGCAGGCCCTCGGCATCCTGATTCGCCTCGCCGGGAAGTCGGCCGTGCACGCTGTTCCAATATTGGCTGGAGGCCACGGGCATGCCGGAGATGGTGAAGTACTTGTTCAGCTGGTCGAAGGTGGCGGAGGCGCCGCCCCGGCGACAGACCGCCACGGACGCGCCGACCTTCATAGTCTTGTCGAAGCCAGAGGAGTAGAACAGCCGGTCGAAAAACGCCGACACGGTGGCGTTGGCCGAACCGTAGTACACGGGGCTGGCCACCACCATGCCGTCCGCGGCCTCCAGCTTGGGTGCGACCTCGTTGACCAAGTCGTCAAAGGCGCACCGGCCGAGCTCCGCGCAGCGGTTGCATGCGACGCAGCCGCGGATGTCCCGGTTGCCGATGTGGATGCTCTCGGTCTCCACGCCGCATTCTGCGAAGATTTTCTCCATCTCTCCCAGTGCGATGGCCGTGTTGCCCCGCGCCCTGGGACTGCCGTTGATGAGCAGGACCTTCATGCAATGCCTCCTTCAAAAAACGGGTCGGACCGGACCACCGCGGTGCTTCGCCCAATCCCTGCGTCCGCGCCGCCGCCGTCAGGTCTCCCTCATTTTACCATCTCGGGCGGCAAAAGGCAAGGCCGGTCGGCAAACTGCACAGGCTTTCAACACAATCGTAGCACATTCCTAAACCAGCCCCGAGGTTGCATCCGGCGGGGCCGCGGGTGTATAATGGCGGCAGCGAGAAAACCGAAGGAGGACGCCATGTTCCGCGCAACGCTGCTGGGCACCGGCGGCATGCTGCCGCTGAAGCGCCGCGCGCTGGCCAGCGCGATGCTGTCCGTCAACGGCCGGCATCTGCTGATCGACTGCGGCGAGGGCACGCAGGTGCAGGTCCGCGAGTGCGGGCTCCGCTTCAAGCCCATCGACGCCATACTGATCACCCACTTTCACGGCGACCACATCAGCGGCCTGCCGGGCCTTCTGCTGTCCATGGGCAACCAGGGCCGGGAGGCGCCGCTGCTGCTGGCCGGACCTCCGGGCCTGGAATCGGTGGTGAACCACCTGCGGGTCATCGCGCCGGACCTGCCCTTCGCGCTGCGCTTTCACGAGATCGATCCCCGCGCGCCGCAGCCCTTCGTGGCCGCGGGCCTGACCGTCTCGCCCTTCGCGCTGCAGCACGCCCTGCCCTGCCTGGGCTACCGCGCGGAGCTGCCCCGGCCCGGCAGGTTCCTGCCGGAGCGCGCCCGGGAAAACGGCGTGCCCGTGGCGCTGTGGAGCGCGCTGCAGCGCCAGCCGGAGGCCTCGCTGAACGGCGTGACCTATACGCGGGACCAGGTGCTGACGCCGCCGCGCCGGGGCATTTCCGTGGTGTACGCCACCGACACGCGCCCGGTGGACGCCATCGCCGACATGGCCCGGGACTGCGACCTGCTGATCGCCGAGGGCATGTTCGGGGACCCGGAGAAGCTGCCCCGCGCCCGGGAGTCCGGCCACATGCTGATGGAGGAGGCCGCGGCCCTCGCCGCCCGCGCCGGCGCACGGCGGCTGTGGCTGACCCACTTCAGCCCCGCGATGCCCGAGCCGGAGGCCTGGCTCGACCGAGCCCGCGCGCTGTATCCCGGCGCGGTAATCGGGCAGGACGGCATGACCGTCGATCTGCCCTTTGTCGACTGATCTCCGGGCGCCCGACCATGCGGCGGACCGTCGGGTTTGTCGATTTGCCGCCCTGATTTAACGCGCGCACATTTGACATTCCGGAGCATATGTGTTAAATTACAATTGTATGTGCGGCATTGCTCTCCGCACGAGCCAAATTGACAGAATTGAAAGGAATGAACGAATATGAGCCAGCTGAAAGGCGCATGCATCATCGGTCAGTCCGGCGGCCCCAGCGCCGTCATCAACGCCTCCGCTTACGGTGCGATCAAGACCGCTCTGGAAAATGAGAACATCACCCAGGTCCTGGGCGCGCTGCACGGCATCAAGGGCGTGCTGGAGGACAACCTGATCGACATGGGCAAGGAAGATCCCCAAGAACTCGCCTACATGAAGTACACCCCCTCCTCCGCGCTGGGCTCCTGCCGCTACAAGCTGGCGGATCCCGACGAGGACGACACCGACTACAAGCGCATCCTCGAGATCTTCCGGAAGTACAACGTGCGCTACTTCTTCTACAACGGCGGCAACGACAGCATGGACACCTGCAACAAGATCAGCAAGTTCATGCTGAAGAACGGCTATGAGTGCCGCGTGATGGGCATTCCGAAGACCATCGACAACGACCTGTACGGCACGGACCACTGCCCCGGCTTCGCCTCCGCCGCCAAGTACATCGCCACCTCCGTGATGGAAGTGTACTGCGATTCCACCGTGTATGACAAGGGTCAGATCACCATCGTCGAGTGCATGGGCCGCCACGCGGGCTGGCTCACCGCAGCCGCGGCGCTGGCAAACTACGCCGGCGAGGGTGCGGATCTGATCTATCTGCCGGAGCGCGACTTCGATCTGGATACCTTCACCGAGAAGGTCAAGGCCATCTACGCC
>JAFWBZ010000052.1 GCA_017537105.1 Clostridia bacterium
CCCGGGCGCGGAAGCACTCGACGATGGTATTGCCGGTGTTCAGCTCGTAGCCCGCCTCGAGCTCCTCCTGCGTCAGATGCCGGGCGCAGGGGATCGGGCCGTAGAAATAGTCGGCGTGGGTGGTGCCGTAGCAGGGGATGTCCCGGCTGGCCTGCGCCCAGGCCACCGCATAGGGGCTGTGGGTGTGCACAATGCCGCCGACGGTGGGGAAGGCGTTGTAGATCACCATGTGCGTGAGGGTGTCGGAGGAGGGATTCAGGTCGCCTTCCACCTTGTTGCCCTTCAGGTCGACCACCACCATGTCGTCGGGCTTCAGGTCCTCATAGTCCACGCCGGAGGGCTTGATGACGAACAGGCCCTTTTCCCGGTCGATGCCGCTGACGTTGCCCCAGGTGTAGGTGACGAGGCCGCGCCTCGGCAGCTCCATGTTGGCTTCATAGACCTTCTGTTTCAGTGCTTCCAGCATTCTCACATTCCTCCTATTCGGTGATCGTGTACATCGCGGCCTCGTCGATCTCGCGATTCGTGGCGACGAGCACGTCCTGGCCCGCGGCGTTGACGAAGTGCATCAGATTGGCGCAGCCCGTGTTCTGGTCGATATACTCGGTGTGGTAGGCGCCGTTTTCATAGGTGATGGCGATGGTGCACTTGGTGCCCTTGCGCCAGCCGACCGTCCAGGTGGGCTTGCCCAGCAGCGTGCCCGCCCAGGTGGCGTGCAGCATCTCGGTCTCGGACTCCGGCGCGCCGTACTTCCAGCAGGGGACGTAGTTGCCGAACTCGTCCAGGTGATAGAGCGTGAGGGAGCTGCCGTGGAAGGGGCTGATCGTGCCCAATTCCAGCTTGCCGTCGCCGTCAAAGTCGATCAGCACGGAGTCGCTGGCGGGAACGCCGCAGAGCTGCTCGATCTCCCAGTCTCTGCCGGGCGCGACGGGCGGACGGAACAGGAAGGTGCCCTCCTCGCAGCCGACGACGCCGGCGTCATAGCCGTCGATGTGCACGGTGGAGTAGCCGTGGTTGCGCAGCATGTCCGTCATGATGGGCTCCAGGGTCAGCGGGTGATCCTCGTTGAACACGGAGAGGTCCTTCGGAAGCTCGCTGGCGTAGCAGGCGCCGGGGAAGCGCCAGTCGTTCTTGTACTCGTGACCGGACTTCAGGCAGCAAACCAGCAGATAGTTCACGCCGTTGCGGTTCAGGATGCTGAAGCGATGCACGAAGGGCGCTTTGCAGAGCGTGCGGATCTCCCACTCGTCCTTGGCCTTCGCGGTGGCGATGACGATCTTCGCCTCCTTGGAGTCGTTGGGGGAGTAGAACTTATGCGTCGCCAGGAACTGTCCGTCCGTGCCGGGAACCGCCGCCATGGTCATGACGCCGCCGGGCTCGGTCCAGACGGTGTCCAGCTGGGTGCCGTCCTCCGCGAAGACGAGGCAGGGATCGTGCTTTTCGGCGGCGACCAGGAAGCAGTGCTCGCCGTTCCAGGTCAATTCCGCCATCGCGTAACACTTGTTCAGATTCGAAATGACTTTCTTATCAACTTTCAAGGCGTTGTCCTTTCTGCCGCTGCGCGGCCGGTATTATGCTTGGGTCTGTGCGTTGAGAATCTCAGACATGCTTCTGCAGGCGAAGCGGATGTCGTCTGCCCAGGTGTCGTCGTTGCCGACGTACCACATCTCCGTGACGTAGCGGCGAATCCCCAGGGCCCACGCCCGGGCGATGACGGACTTGAAGTCCACGTGTCCGGTCAGGAAGGGAACCTCGCGGAACACACCCGGCACCGTCTCCTTGAGGTGCAGCGCGACGATGTGCCCGCGACCGGAGTAGAGGTCGTCCAGCACGCTGCCGCCGGAGGTGAGCGCGGCGTTGGTCAGGTTGCCGGAATCGGGGTAGACCCCCAGATAGGGGCTGCCCACGGCATCCACGTAGTACATGGACTTCCAAACGGTGTTCATGAAGTCGGTCTCCATGGTCTCAAAGCCCATGACGATGCCGCGGATCGCCGCCATCTCCGTGGCCTTCTTCAGGTTCTCCAGGAACCAGGCCTTGGTCTCGGCGGTGCTCTCTTCGTAGTAGACATCGTATCCTGCAAGTTGGATGATGCGAATGCCCAGGTCATCCGCGAGCAGGATCGCCTTCTCCATGATCTCCATGCTGCGCGCGCGGACGGCGGGGTCCGAGGCGCCGAGGGGATACTTTCTGTGCCCCGAGAGGCACATGCTGCGGATGGGCAGGCCGACCTCCTTCATCGTGCGGACCAGCTCCAGCCGCTCCTCCGCCGTCCAGTCCAGCCGTGCCAGCTTGTCATCCTTCTCGTCGATGCTGATCTCCACGAAATCATAGCCGGCCTCCTTCGCGAAAGCCAGCTTCTCCCTCCAGGAAAGCGTGGGCGGCATGGCCTTTTCGTAAAGGCCGATGGCGTATTGCTTCATATTCAGTTTCCTCACTCACTCAGTGTTCTCTTTCTCGGCAAAGGTAAGAAACAATGGATGCGAGGTCGATTTTATTCTATTATATACGATATTTTTGGTTTTCGCAATAGCAGAACATACAGATTTGCGCAAAAACTGTGAACTCCACCGCGAAAATGTGCGAATCGGAGAGCAAAAAGAACATAAAATTTGTAAAGACTATGGAATGACGCGAAAATCTTCCCGCAGTTTTTTTCCTTGCAAAGCATCGATTGTGTCACTCCTGCGCTTTTATGATAAAGAAGAGACATAGATTTGAACATAAATTTATTAAACAATCATAAACCCCCCCTTGAAATTATTCGCCCATTGTCATATAATACAAGTGTGCAAAGGTTGGAAACAAACAATCAGTGAAAGAAGGGGAGGATCAGTATTGAGCAAGGTATCTGAAATGACCCGTGAGAAGTGGATCATGTCCACATTCCCGGAGTGGGGGACCTGGCTGGTCGAGGACATTGAGAACGAAGTCGTCCAGCCCGGCAACGTAGCGATGTGGTGGCTTGGATGCACCGGCATTTGGTTCAAGACGCCCGGCGGCGCGAACATCACCATCGATCTGTGGTGCGGCAACGGCAAGCGCACCCATGGCGACGGCAAGATGAAGGTGGGACACCAGATGGCGAACATGTGCGGCGGCCGGCTGATGCAGCCGAACCTGCGCAACGTTCCCTTCGTGATCGATCCCTTTGCCTTCAAGCAGGTCGACGCCGTGCTGGCGACCCACTACCATCAGGACCACATGTCCGCGGAGTGGGCGGCCCACGTGCTGCAGAGCGGCATGACCACGACAGACGAGAACGGCAATGAGATCCCGGTGCCCTTGCACATGCGGCAGCCTTCGCCGCCGCACACGCCGCAACTCATATCCACCTCGGCCGACGGCTCGGTGAACGGGAAATAGTGCGCGCGGAACCGCGTCTTGCGATCGGGGCCGAACACGGCTTTGCAAAAGTACTCGAGCGTGCCCTTCAAATCACCGAACGTGATGCCTTTATCCACAACCAAGCCCTC
>JAFWBZ010000053.1 GCA_017537105.1 Clostridia bacterium
AGTTTTTCTCACGGCCCGACCGCTGGCTCGGGTGCTGCGGCGACCTGCGCTGCGAGGTCGTCCGGCGCGGCATCCCCGGCGCGCCGGGCTTCCTGCGCGGCCTCCGGGCGCTGTTCATCGCGGACGTTCACATCGGCGCCGACACACGGGAGGCCGACATCGCCGCCTTCGCGGATCGCATCGCCGCGCAGCGACCCGATCTGCTGCTCTGGGGCGGCGACTATTCCGATCGCCCGGAGCAGGCCCGCCGCCTGTTCGATGCTCTGCGCGGGCTGCAGCCCCTGCTGGGCAGTTTTGCCGTCGTCGGCAACAACGACCGCGAGGCCTGGCCCGATCCGGAGGCGCTGCGCGATGTCATGGGCGCGTCCAGCATCCGACTGCTGCTGAACGAGTCCGCAACGGTGCCGCTGGATGGCGGCACGCTCGTGATCGCGGGCGTCGACGAGCACCGCTACGGAGCGCCCGATGCCCGGAATCTCTATCCCGCAGGCGCAGGCGGGAAGCGCTATCGCGTGCTGCTCTCCCACTACCCCGTACTGCCCACGGCATTGCCCGACCTGATGCTCAGCGGGCACACCCACGGCGGACAGTTCAACCTGCTGGGATGCACGCCCTACACCTTCGGCTTCGAGCGCGTGATCGCTCACCGCCGCGCGCCCCGCTACATCGCGGGGCTGCACCGCCACGGCGGGGCGCAGGTGTTTGTCAGCAAGGGCGTGGGGGCCAGCCGCATTCCCCTGCGCATCGGCGTGCGCCCGGAAATCGACCTGCTGACGTTCGAATGAGTCCTGCGCGGAGCGCCCGTCGAAAGCGGCCTTCGAATGTTACGCGCTTTGCACAAAATTTGCAAAACCCCTGGAAACCCCATTGACAGCGGGGCCTTCTGCCGCTATAATAGGAACTGTCAAAGGCAGTTTGCCGAAACGGTGAACTTATCCTGGGGTGTGCGTTAGCCGATGCTTTTACCCACAGATTCACAAAAGGATTCCGGGTCGGTTTGCAGATGCCAAGCCTCCTTCGCAGTGGAAGGCAGCAAGCAGCCGCAGGTCTCCGCCCTGCCTGAGCGGCGGGTGAAAAAGCAAAAGCAGACGGCACTCATGGGATATTTTAGGAGCTCGCGAGGGCTCCATTTTTTTGTCCCCTTTCCCAGGCAATGCGCCCGGCGGAACGATTAATCCGATTCCCCGCGAATATACTATCAGTGCATTCTCTCGTGGGGAGGTCCTTCCCTTGTTCAAGCCACAGCCGCAGAGTTCCCGGCGCGCCGTAGCGCGCCTTTCGCTGGGCACCATCCGCCCGAATCCCGCGCAGCCCCGCCGCCAGCTCTCCGCAGACTCCGTCCGGCAGCTGGCCGAATCGTTCCGCCGCCACGGCCAGCTCTCCCCGCTGCTGGTGCGGGCCTGCGGCGGCGGGCAGTACGAGCTGATCGCCGGGCAGCGGCGCCTGCTGGCCCTGCGGACACTGGGGCGGGATACTGCCGACGCGATCGTGCTCGACGTCGGCCGTTGCGACAGCGCGCTGATCGCGCTGGTGGAGAATCTCCAGCGGGAGCCGCTGCACTTTCTGGACGAGGCGGAGGCCTGCCGGAGCCTGCTGGACGCCTATCCCATCACCCAGGAGCGGCTGGCGGCCAGCCTGTCCGTCAGCCCCTCGGCGCTGGCCAACCGGCTGCGACTTCTGAAGCTGTCGCCGCGGGTGCGGGAGGCAGTGCGCCTCGGCGGCCTGACGGAGCGCCACGCCCGGGCGCTGCTGGCGCTGGAGGACGAGGCAGTCCAGCTCGAAATCGCGCGGCAGATCGCCGAAGAGAAGCTCAGCGTCAAACAGGCGGAGGCCCGGGTGGCGCAGCGGCTGCATCCCCGCCCCCGGCAGCAGATCAGCCCCGTGGTGCGCGACCATCGCGTCATCCTCAACGCCGTGATGGAGCCCGTGCGCGAGCTGACCCGCATCGGGATTCCCCTGAAGAGCCGCGTGGACGAGCACGCCGACCGCATCGAGGTGGTCATCACCCTGCCGCTGCGGCGCGACGGATGAACCCGCGCGTCGATAAATATGCCGGCCACAGGGCGAATGCTTTGCCTTCGCCACACTTTTGCCCACATGATGTGGTAGAGTATAGTAGATATTTTTCGTACTGCCCGTGACATTCGCCGGCTCCGCGCTCGGGCCGGGCAATGGCCTGCGCCGTTCTCCTGCGCGCATCTCCCCTTGCCCTGGCGCGAAATTCCGCCGGCAGAAAACCACAGGGATACATCGGAGTGATTGCAATGCATAACAAAAGACGCGCCATGGCGCTCCTCTTGGCACTGCTGTTCGTCTTCAGCTTCGGTCTCGGCCATGCAGAGGAGGTGCCGGATCTGTCCGATGCGCTGGTCCTGCCCGGCGCCATGCGGGAGATCGAGGCGGAGGCCTTCGAGGACGCCGGCATGTTTGAGCGGGTCGTCCTCCCGGAGGGCATTGAGTCCATACTGTCGCGCGCCTTTGCCGGCAGTTCCCTGCGCGCCATCAACCTGCCCGGCTCCATCACCTTCATTGCCGAGGACGCATTTGACGGCTCCAACCTGTCCCTCGTCGCAGCGCCAAAAGGCACCTACGGACACGACTGGGCCCTGGAACACGGCTTCCTGAAGCCGCTCACGCTGTCGCTTGTCCTGGATGCGCCCGGGGAAGGGGAAGGCGAGGGGGACCCCGAGGCTCCGCAGGAACCCACCGTCCGGGAGATGCGCACCGGAGAAACCGCGAACTGGACGGCCGCTGCGGAGGGCGGGCTGGCCCCCTACCACTATACGTTCAGCCTGTACTTCGACGGCGCTCCCGTGGAAAATCCGGACGCCGAAGATGCAGATCTCTATTCCTTCACCTTCCTGGAGCCCGGCGAGTACTATCTGACCGCCGTCGTCGTCGATGAAAACGGAGACAGCGCCGAAACCCGCAGCGAGACGCTCCAAGTCACGCTGAACGTGCCGACGGTCATCGACCTGTCCAGCGCCGACAGCACCTTTGAGACCATCAAGGCGCACATCTGGACCGCCTCGGTCGAGGGAGGCATCGCGCCCTACGAGTATCGCTATGTGTTGAAGCAGGGCTCCACCACCCTCTACACCCGGGACTATTCGGAAAAGGAAACGCTCTACTACACCTTCTTTGACGCGGGCAGCTACGCGCTCAGCGTCACCGTCCGGGACAGCGCCGGCACAGTCAGCGAGACCGTCACCCAGCCCTTCACGGTCTCCGCCAGCAGCGCCACCGTCAGCGGCGTGGTACGCATCTACGTCGACGTGGACGGCAGCGGCAACGTCATTCGGGACGACAGCCACACGGGCCATTACGAGCTGCAAATCAACAACTCACAGAATCACCCATTGGCCTTTGACGACCGCCTCTACACCAATCCCGCCTTTTCCTTCCAGAGCGGCGCCGGCGGCATCGGCATCGTCGCGGTCTCCGACGGCGACCAGATCCTGCGGCCCTACAGCACGCTGTACACCTTCTCCTTCTCGACGACGGCCGCGAAGCTGAAGGATTTCCTGATCACCAAGATGGAGAATACCTACCTGGACATCGGAAGCAAGACCTCCGATGCGACCTGGACGCAATACGGCGTCGCCACCGGGCCGTTCACCACCTACAACATCAGCAGCTCCAACTGCTTTACCGCCGTGGCTGCGTGGTCCAACTGGCTGGGCTATACGACGCTGAGCAATATCGTCTCGAGCGCATCAAACTATACCGCATATGTCGCCTGGAGGATGCTCGAGA
>JAFWBZ010000054.1 GCA_017537105.1 Clostridia bacterium
GGCGAAGTAGACGGCCTGGTTGGCCTGGGATCCGGAGTGGGGCTGCACATTGGCATAGGCCGCGCCGAACAGCTGCTTCGCACGTTCGATGCAGATGTTCTCGATCATGTCCACGTATTTGCAGCCGCCGTAGTAGCGATGGCCGGGATAGCCCTCCGCATACTTGTTGGTGAGCACCGAACCCATCGCGGCCATCACCGCCTCGGAGACGATGTTTTCAGAGGCGATGAGCTCGAGATTCCGGCGCTGGCGCTCCAGCTCCATTTCCATGACCTCGCCGATCTCCGGGTCGTACTGGCGAACGAAATCCATGCCCTGCTGTACCATGTTGGTTCCTCCTGTCGTCGAATCGTATTCTTGCGCTCGCCGGTGCGGGTGGCTTCCCGGCGCCGCCCCGTCCTGCGGGCGTGCCGCTTTGCTCCCAACCAAAAACCGGCCTGGACACAGGCGTCCGGCCGCAAGGCGTCTCTCCCCTCGGACATGCGTCCGGGAAAAAACGCTCGCTCTGTCCTTTTGCCTGAGAGATTCGCGGAATGCTCCGCTTTCACCTTCGGCCCCCGGTTTGCCCGGGCGTCTCCAGAGTGCCGTCCGCATGCAGTCCTCATTCCCGCGGGAACGCCTGAGAGTGTCTCTCCTTCGGCGGGACCTTCGTCCGCTCTCCTGCAAGCTTCAAACGGCGATTCACTTGATACGCATTATAGCACGGAACCGCTGCGGCGTCAATAAAGGGCGTGTAAAGGTTCCGGCTGCGCGCCAGCGTGCCTTCCCGGGCAAAGACGGGCAGTTCTTTGCGTCGGCGGCCGCGGGAAGCCTTTACAATCCGCCGGGAAGATGGTACAATCATCACAGCGATTGCATCAGGAAAGGATGTTTAGCCCATGAAGGAAATTTGCGTATTTGGCAGCCTGAATATCGATATGACTTTGTTCGTCCCCCGCTTCAACGCCCCCGGCGAGACGCTGACCGGCACCGGCATGCAGATCTTCACCGGCGGCAAGGGCGGCAACCAGGCCGTGGCCTGCGCGCGGCTGGGCGCGCCGGTGCGCATGATCGGCTGCCTGGGCGACGACGCCAACGGCGCGATGTATCTGGAGGTGCTGAAGAAGGAGGGCGTGAACACCAGCGGCATGACCGTCTGCCCGGGCATCACCTCCGGCGTGGCCTTCATCGAAGTCGTCCCCTCCGGCGAAAACCGCATCGCGCTGGCCGTCGGTGCCAACGGGCTGCTGACGGAGGCGGTCGCCCGGGCCCACGAGGACGCCATCGCCGAGTGCGGCGTCTACATGACCCAGCTGGAGAATCCGCTGGAGGCCATCCTCGAGGGCATGCGCATTGCCCGAAGCCACGGCCTGCAGGTGATCCTCGACCCCGCCCCGGCCCGGCCGCTGCCGGACGAGGCCTTTGCACTGTGCGACATCGTGACCCCCAACGAGACCGAGCTCGCCATCCTCACGGGCATGCCCGCGGACACCGTGGAACAGGCGGAGGCGGCGGCGCGGACGCTGATCGCCCGCGGGGCGCGGATGGTGCTGAACAAGCGCGGCGCGGCCGGCGTGCTGCTGGTCACGGAATCCTCCGCCACGATGCTCCCGGGCTTCAAGGTGAACGCTGTGGACACCACCGCCGCAGGCGATTCCTTCAACGCGGGCCTCGCCGTGGGCCTCGCAGAGGGGCAGTCGATCGAAGATGCCATCCGGCTGGCCAACGCCGTCGGCGCGCTGTCCACCACAAAGGCCGGCGCGCAGCCCGCCATGCCCACCCGCGCCCAGGCCGAAGCCCTGATCGCCGGGCAGCGCTGACCCGCCGAA
>JAFWBZ010000055.1 GCA_017537105.1 Clostridia bacterium
CATCCCCGATGTTCACCTGCTTGCGCATGGGATAGACGTTGTCCATGTTGCGCCCGACCATGTATCGGATGATCTGGCTCTCGGTGACGGGCTCCCGGGTGGCGTCCAGCGAGCAGATGGTCGTGCCGTCCCGCAGCACGGTGACGGTGTCCGCGATCTGCACCACCTCCTTCAGGCGGTGGGAGATCATGATGATGGTTACCCCCTGCTGCCGCAATTCGCGCAGCAGGTTCAGCAGGTTGGCGCTGTCCTCCTCGTTCAGGGAGGAGGTCGGCTCGTCCAAGATCATCAGCTTGGCATGCTTGGAGAGGGACTTGGCGATCTCCACCAGCTGCTGGCTGCCCACGCGCAGCTCGCGGATGGGTGTCCGGGGATTGACGTTCAGGCGCACCTGCTTTAAGTATTTCTCCGCCTGGACCATCGTTTCGTTCCAGTCGATCAGGCGGCCCTTCATGATTTCATGGCCGAAGAAGATGTTTTCCGCCACGGAAAGCTCGGGCACCAGCGCCAGCTCCTGGTTGATGATGGAGATGCCCGCGTTTTCGCTGTCGCGGATGGAGTGAAAGCGCATGACTTCCCCGTTGAAGATGATATCGCCCTGGTAGCTGCCATAGCGGTGAATGCCGGAGAGCACCTTCATCAGGGTGGATTTGCCCGCGCCGTTTTCTCCCACCAGGCAATGGATTTCACCGGTTTTCACCGTGAAATTCACATCGTCCAGCGCCTTGACGCCGGGGAATTCCTTGGTGATGCCCCGCATTTCCAGTATGATGTCGCTCACAGTAACACCTCGAGTTATTCAGTCGCGCGTGCGTGCTCCGGGGGACAGCATATGAGGATGAGCGGTGGACCGCTCATCCTCATCGGTCATCGCCGCATTGGCGATTATTGCCAGCCGGTGTAGTTGGAGCCGTCGTAGACGCCGCCCTCGAAGAACACCTCGGCGATGTTGTCCGCGGTGACGGTCACCACGTCCGCCTGGATGGTGGGCACGTCCATGGCGTCGTTGTTGTAGGTGGTGTCATAGGCGGGCTCCTCGCCCTTCTTCAGCGCGTCGATGATCTGCAGCGTGCCCTTGACCAGCGCCTGGGTGTCCTTGTACACGGTCATGGACTGCTTGCCGTCGATGATGTACTGCACGGAGGCTTCCACGCCGTCCGCGCCGGTGATGACCAGGGTGGTGACCTCCGCGTCGTCGCGGAAGGCATCGGACAGCGCGCGGCAGCAGTCGTCGTCCGCCGGGCCCAGCACGAACACCTCGCCCTTGGCGTCGCTGTCCACGGCGGCCAGGTGCGCCTCGGCCAGAGACTTGCAGGTGGCCATGTTCCACTCGGAATCGATGGTCTGCATGATGGAGACCATCTCATCGCGGGTCAGGTCGTTCTTGTCCTTGAACTCCACGGCCTTGTCGCAGTTGCGCACGATGAAGGTGCCGTCCGCGATGTAGGGCTGCAGGGCCTTCCAGGCGCCCTCGAAGAACAGCACGGAGTTGTTGTCCGTCAGCGCGCCGGAGTACATGTACAGGTTGACGCCGGTCTTGCCCTGGGCCTGCTCGATCAGATAGTCCGCCTGTGCCTTGCCCACGGAGCAGCTGTCGAAGGTGACGTAGTAGTCCAGCTTGTCGGTGCCCATGATCAGACGGTCGTAGGAGATGACGGTGATGCCCTCCTCCTTGGCGGCGTTCACCGCGGCGGCCGCGCCGGCGGCGTCGTAGGCGCACAGCACGATCACCTCAGCGCCGCGGCTGATGAAGGTCTCCACGTTGGTCTTCTCGGTGGCGGTGTTGTTCTGGCTGAACAGGATATCATAGTTCAGGTCCTTGAAATACTCCTCGAAGTACTTCTGGTCGTTGAGCCAGCGGGATTCCTCCTTGGTGGGCAGCACGATGCCGATCAGGGCGTTTTCGCTGATCTGCTTCGCCTCCGCCATCGCGGTCACGCCGCAGACGGACAGCAGCATGACTGCCATCAGGACCAGTGCCAACAGTTTCTTCATAACGCATTCCCTCCAACTGTCATATTGGGATGCGCCGCCCGGCGCGATCCGCCGCGGCCGCCGCATCCATTCCTCCTTATTTTAGCATAGTTTTCTGACAATGTAAAGCAATTGTTTCGTCCAAATGTTTGCTTTCTGTTTGTTTTCATGGCTTACGCGGGATTTCAGAATTGTTTTTTGTGAAAATCTCCCGTTGTTTTGCGTTTTTGAAGAACAGTGGCGCGGATTGTCCCTTGCCCTTCCCCCGCCCGCGTGCTATAATCAGGGCAGCGAAAGCGGCTCCCGAACGGGCGCGAAGGGCGCAGCCCCGCGCCGCGGAGGCCGCCGGGAAAACACAGGGGAGATGAACGCGATGAACCCGAGGACACTGTTGATCGGTTGGGCGCAGACCAGCATCACGCCCACGCGCCCGCTGCTGATGGAGGGTCAGATGTACATGCGCTATTCCCAGTATGTGCACGACCCGCTGACGGCCACGGCGCTGGCGCTGGACAACGGCGAGACCAGCGCAGTTTTCGTATCCATGGACATGACGGAGGTGCCCGAGCACGCGCTGCCCGGCATTTGCTGGGCAGCTTCGGAGGCCGGGATCGACCCGGACTGCATCTCCTTCAACGTGACGCACACCCACAACGCCTCCTCGTTCTACAACGACTTCATGCGCTGCGAGAACGAGCAGGTGTACGATCCCGCCATCCTTCCCCACTTTGACGCGCCGGAAGACGTGCTCTCCCCCGACGAGAGCGAGGCCTTCTTCATCGGAAAGATCGCCGCGCTGATCAAGCAGGCCTGGGCCAGCCGCGCGCCGGGCGGCATCAGCAGCGCCCACGAATACGCGGCGGTGGCCTTCAACCGCCGGCCGCAGTTCGAGCGCGACGGGAAGCTGGAATCGGTGATGTACGGGGACTGCTCCCGGGAGGACTTCCGCCGCTTCGAGGGCGGCACGGACACCTCCGTGGAGTTCCTCTACACCTGGGACGCGGCCAACCGGCTCACCGGCGTGGTGTGCAACGTGCCCTGCCCCTCCCAGGTCTACGAGCTGCACTGCTTTTTGAGCGCCGACTACTGGAAGCCCACCCGCAGCGCCATCCGGGAGCGCTTCGGCAGCGGGATCTACGTGCTGCCGATGTGCGGCGCCGCCGGCGACCTCTGCCCCATCGACCTGATCCGCATCTCCCGGGACAACAAGCAGGCGCTGCTGGACTGGGGCGGCCAGACCAAGGAGGTCTTCCGCAACTTCGACATGACGCTCACCTGCCAGGGCATCGCCGGGCGCATCGCCGACGCCGTGCAGCGGGGCTATCGCGAGGCCGTGAACACCATCGACCACGCGCCGGTGTTCCGCCACTGCACCTTCGAGATGCAACTGCCCATCCGCCAGGTCTCCGAGGCGGAGTACGCCGAGGCCGTGGAGCAGGTGAAGGCCATCCATGCGCGCTTCTCCGCCGAGCACCCGATGACCATGGCCGACCTGGTGGCCGCCTTCGAGCCTCAAGGCGTCGTGCTGCGCTACCGGCAGCAGCGGGAAAACCCGAATTACGGCTTCCGCTGCCACATCGTGCGCCTGGGGGACGCCGCCATCGCCACCAACCCCTTCGAGCTTTACCACGAGTTCGCCCTGCGCCTGAAGGCCCGCGCCCGCGCGCCGCAGGTGTTCGTCGTCCAGCTGTCCAACGGCTGCGGCGGCTACCTGCCCACCCGCGCCGCGGTGGAGGGCGGCTCCTACAGCTCCAAGGCCGCCTCCACCACCTGCGGCCCCGAGGGCGGCGACGCGCTGGTGGCCCGGACGCTGGAGGTCATCGACGAGCTGTTTGCGGACTGACGAACCGCTGCGCTCCGGAAAATTTCAAAATACAGCTGTCCCCCGCGACGAGCACCATCGCGGGGGACCTTCTCTTTTGGTCCTCCATGGAAGGTTGAGGAATCCTCTTCTCCGCCGCTCCGGAAAAAGGAAAACGACCTCTCCGCCTCCGTTCACTCGGCCCCGACCTCACCAAAGAGAAGGCGATTTTGCAAAGCCCTGTTCAAGGAAGGAATTTGCAACGCCTTCAAAGGGAAACGGTGGCGCCCCCTGGCGGGCCGTTCCCCGGGGAGCGGTGCGGCAGGAATGTTCGGGTTTTCCCCCATTTTCGTCCGGATTCGCGCCGGTTTTTGCAGGGTAAACCGGCAAAAACCCGTATATTCGTCGGGCTTCGCGTTAACCCTCGTCGCACTGTGCGTTGAATTCTCGTAATTTGCAGACCGTCGCATCAATCTTTACATTATAGTGCTTTCCGGGGCATGCCCCCAAAGGTATCATATAGTTATTCCCGGAAGCCAACAATGCCGGGCATTACAGGAGGGAAATGGAATGAAGAAACTGGTCAGCGCTCTCGTGATGATCGCACTCGTTGCCTGTCTGTTCACCGTCACCGCCATGGCAGAGGAAACCCCCGTGAAGGTCGGCTTCATCTTCCTGCACGATGAAAACTCCACTTATGACCTCAACTTCCTGAACGCCGCGAAGGAAGCCTGCGAGGCGAAGGGCGTCGAATACGTCCTGGTCACCAACATCGACGAAGGCCAGCAGTGCTACGACACCGCCGCCGAGCTCGTCGAGGACGAGGGCTGCAACATCGTGTTCGCCGACAGCTTCGGCCATGAGTCCTTCATGATCCAGGCTGCCAAGGACTACCCCGAGGTGCAGTTCTGCCACGCCACCGGCACCCGCGCCCACACCGAGGGCCTGGACAACTACCACAACGCCTTTGCGTCCATCTATGAGGGCCGCTTCCTGGCGGGCGTCGCCGCCGGCCTGAAGCTGAACGAGATGATCGAAAACGGCGAGTTCTCCGCCGAGGAAGCCAAGATCGGCTACGTCGCCGCCTATCCCTACGCGGAAGTGAAGTCCGGCTACACCTCCTTCTTCCTGGGCGCCCGGTACATCTGCCCCTCCGCCACCATGGAAGTGACCTTCACCAACTCCTGGTATGACGAGGCGCTGGAGAAGGAAGGCGCCACCCGCCTGATCGGCAACAACTGCAAGCTGATCAGCCAGCACGCCGACTCCATGGGCGCCCCCACCGCCTGCGAGACCGCCGGCGTTCCGGACGTCTCCTACAACGGCAGCACCGTGGCCGCCTGCCCCAACACCTTCATCGTGTCCTCCCGCATCAACTGGGCTCCCTACATGGAGCACATGATCGAGTGCGTGCAGAAGGGCGAGCCCATCGAGGCGGACTGGACCGGCACCATCGAGACCGGCTCCGTCGAGCTGTCCGAGATCAACGAGGCCGTCGCCGCTGCCGGCACCGCCGAGAAGATCGAGGAAGTCAAGGCCCTGCTGGCCGACGGCACCCTGAAGGTCTATGACACCGCCACCTTCACCGTGGGCGGCGAGACGCTGGAGTCCTACCTGGCCGACGTCGACGACATGGGCGACTTCGTGCCGGAGACCGAAGTCATCTCCGACGGCTATTTCCACGAGTCCGAGTACCGCTCCGCGCCGTACTTCGACCTGGACATCGACGGCATCGTGAACATCGACGCCTGATCCTTCGAAGACAATTGATTCTGGAAGTCCCGGCGGGATGGTTGCCCATCCCACCGGGACAATCATACTTCCATGGGCAGCCCGGGGACGCCGCGCGCCCTTGCGATCGGCCGGCCGCCGGAGCGCCGCCGCGCTGCCCATCGGAGTAAGAGAAACTCAGGAAACGGGCCTTCTTCCGGGGGGAGAGGGATCAAGATACAGACGAGGGGTGACGCCTTTGGAAAACAGAACGCCCGCGGTTCGCATGCGAAACATCACCAAGCGCTTCGGCGCCGTGCTCGCCAACGACAAGGTCGAGCTGGACATCTATCGCGGGGAAATCCTGGCGCTGCTGGGAGAAAACGGCAGCGGCAAGACGACCCTGATGAACATGCTGTCCGGCATCTACTTCCCGGACGAGGGCCAGATCTGCATCGACGGCAGGGAAGTGGTCATCCGCTCCCCGAGGGACGCCTTCGCGCTGGGCATCGGCATGATTCACCAGCACTTCAAGCTGGTGGACGTGCTCTCCGCCACCGAGAACATCGTCCTGGGCCTGGAGGGCAAGCTCAACCTGAAAAGGCCGCCGCGAAGATCCGGGAAATCTGCGATGCCTACGGCTTCGAGGTGGACCCCAACCAGAAGATCTACGACATGTCCGTCTCCCAGAAGCAGACGGTGGAGATCATCAAGGTGCTCTACCGCGGCGCGGACATCCTGATCCTGGACGAGCCCACCGCCGTGCTGACGCCCCAGGAGGCCGACAAGCTGTTCAACGTGCTGCGCAACATGCGGGACGACGGCAAGGCCATCGTGATCATCACCCACAAGATGCACGAGGTGGAGAGCCTGTCCGATCGCGTGGCGGTGCTGCGCCAGGGCCGCTACATCGGCGACCTGCGGACCGCCGAGACCGACGCGCAGGAGATGACCAACATGATGGTCGGCCACGCCGTCGAGCTGAACATCGACCGCCCCGACCCCGTCAATGCCAAGCCGCGCATCGAGGTCAAGGACCTCACCGTGCGCAACGAGGACGGCATCCTCAAGCTGGACGGCGTGTCCTTCACCGCCTATTCGGGCGAGATCCTGGGCATCGCAGGCATCTCCGGCTGCGGCCAGAAGGAGCTGCTGGAGTCCATCGCGGGGCTGCACCCCGTCGAGCGGGGCAGCGTCTCCTACATCGAGGACGACGGCACCCGGGAGGAGCTCATCGGCAAGGACCCGCTGAAGATCGCCGACATGGGCGTGGTGCTGTCCTTCGTGCCGGAGGACCGCCTGGGCATGGGCCTGGTGGCCAACATGAACCTGGCCGACAACATGATGCTGCGCTCCTTCCGCCACGGCCGGTTCGTCTTCACGGACCGCCGCACCCCCTACCACGTGGCGGAAAATGTGGTCAGCGAGCTGGACGTGGCCACGCCCAGCATCGCCACGCCGGTGCGCCGGCTCTCCGGCGGCAACGTGCAGAAGGTGCTGGTGGGGCGCGAGATCACGCAGGCCCCCTCGGTGCTGCTGACGGCCTACGCGGTGCGCGGGCTGGACATCAACTCCTCCTATACCATCTATGACCTCATCAACCGCCAGAAGGCCGCGGGCGTCGCCGTGGTGTACGTCGGCGAGGACCTGGACGTGCTGGTGGAGCTGGCCGACCGCATCCTCGTGCTGTGCGGCGGCAAGGTCAGCGGCATCGTGGACGGCCGCAGGACCGACAAGCGCGAGCTCGGCATGATGATGACGCAGATCGGAGGTGGACGACATGCATAACAAGCGCGAGCCCCTGCTGCACATCTCCAAGCGCGGCGCGGTCAAGTGGTATTCCGCGTGGCTGATCCGGCTGGCGGCGCTGGTGCTGGCGATGCTGGTCTGCGCGCTGGTCACCACACTCACCACGGGCCTGAACCCGTTGCAGATCTACGCGACCATGTGGAAGGGGTCCTTCGGCTCCCCCCGCAAGATCTGGGTGCTCAGCCACGACGTGGCCATGCTGCTCTGCGTCTCCCTGGCCGTCACGCCGGCCTTCCGCATGAAGTTCTGGAACATCGGCGCCGAGGGCCAGACGCTGGCCGGCTGCCTGGCCGCCGCCTCGTGCATGATCCTGCTGCGCAACGCGCTGCCCAACTGGGCGATCATCTGCTGCATGGTGGTCGCCAGCCTGCTGGCCGGCGCCCTCTGGGGACTGATTCCCGCGTTCTTCAAGGCTCGATGGAACACCAACGAGACGCTGTTCACGCTGATGATGAACTACATCGCCACCCAGCTGGTCGCCTTCTTCTGCGTGGTGTGGGAGTCGCCCAAGGGCTCCGGACAGATCGGCATCATCAACCAGCAGAGCGAGCTGGGCTGGCTGCCGGTGATCGGCGGGCAACGCTACCTGCTGAACATCCTGGTGGTGGCGTTCCTCTGCGTGGCCATGTACATCTACCTGAATTACTCCAAGCACGGCTACGAGATCTCCGTCGTCGGCGAATCCGAGCGCACCGCCCGCTACGTGGGCATCAAGGTGGATCGCATCATCATTCGCACGATGGTGCTCTCCGGCGCCATCTGCGGCATCGCCGGCCTGCTGCTGGTAGGCAGCACGGACCACACGCTGACCACCACGCTGGCGGGCGGCAACGGCTTCACCGCCGTCATGGTCTCGTGGCTGGCCAAGTTCAACCCCATCTGGATGATCCTCACCAGCTTCCTGATCACCTTCCTGGGCCGGGGCGCGAGCGAGATTTCCAAGGCGTTCAGCCTGAACCAGTCCTTTGCCGATATCCTGACGGGCATCATACTGTTCTTCATCATCGGCAGCGAATTCTTCATCTCCTATCGCGTCCACCTGCGCGGTCTGGCCGGAAAGGGGGCAAAGCAGGATGTTTGACATCGTATCGTTTATCCCGCGCGCCGTGGTGCAGGACATCCCGCTGCTCTTCGGCTCCACCGGCGAGAGCCTGACGGAAAAGTCCGGCAACCTGAACCTGGGCATTCCGGGCGTGATGTACGTGGGCGGCATCAGCGGCGTCATCGGCGCGTTCCTCTATGAGCAGTCGCTCACCGCCTCCGGCGCGGCCATGAAGGCCTTCCCGGCCGTGGCGATCCCGCTGTGCGCATCGCTTCTGGGCTCGCTGATCATGGGGCTCATCTACTGCTTTTTGACGGTCACGCTGCGCGCCAACCAGAACGTCACAGGCCTGGCGCTGACGACCTTCGGCGTGGGCATCGGCAACTTCTTCGGCGGCTCGCTGATCAAGCTGTCCGGCAGCGACGTGCCCTCCATCGCGCTGTCCGCCACCAGCGCCCACTTCCACCGGGCGCTGCCCTTCGCCGCGAAACTGGGCTGGTTCGGGCAGATCTTCCTGTCCTACGGCTTCCTGGCCTACGTCGCCGTCATTGTATCGCTGATCGCGGCCTATGTGCTCCGGCACACCCGCGTGGGCCTGCACCTCCGCTCCGTGGGCGAGAGCCCGGCCACGGCGGACTCCGCCGGCATCAGCGTCAGCCGCTACAAATACGTCGCCACCTGCCTGGGCTGCATGATCGCGGGCCTCGGCGGCCTGTACTACGTGATGGACTACGCCAGCGGCGTCTGGTCCAACAACGCCTTCGGCGACCGCGGCTGGCTGGCCATCGCGCTGGTCATCTTCACCATCTGGCGTCCCAACGTGGGCGTGGGCGCCTCGGTGCTGTTCGGCGGCCTGTACATCCTGCACATGTACATCCCCTCCGGCATGAACCTGGCTGTGAAGGAGCTGTACAAGATGCTGCCCTACGTGGTCACCATCATCGTGCTGGTGCTGACCAGCATGCGCAACAAGCGCGAGAACCATCCCCCAGCCAGCCTGGGCCTGCCGTACTTCCGAGAAGAGAGATAGCCAGACGCTTCCGGTTTGTCGGGTTCCCCGACGGACCGGAAGCCCTTTTGAGGTGAAACCATGGACAATCCCGGAGCCCGTCCCCTGCGAAACTACCACACCCACACCTGGCGCTGCCAGCACGCCCGGGGCACAGAGGAGCAGTACGTGCGCAACGCCATCGCCGCGGGATACGCGGTGCTGGGCTTTGCCGATCACACGCCCTGGCCCTATCAGAGCGACTTCGTCAGCGGCATGCGGATGCGGCTGGACCAGTTTGCGGACTATCGCCAAACGGTGCTGCGCCTGCGGGAGGCCTATGCGGGGCAGATCGAGATCCCGCTCGGCCTGGAGTGCGAGGCCTTTCCCGAGTACACCCCCTGGCTCCGGGATCTCAAGGCGGAGTGCCTGGACTACATCCTCCTGGGCAATCACTACGACTTCACCGACGAGGGCGATCACTACGCGATGCACCCCAGCGGCGGCTTCTACTTCGGCCGGGCGACGCGCCCGGAGGAGATCCGGCGCTATGCAGAGCGCACGCTGGACGGCATGCGCACCGGGCTGTACGACTACGTCGCCCATCCGGACCTGTTCCTGCACGCCTACCCGCGATTCGACGCGGAGTGCCGGGCGGTCAGCCGCGACCTCTGCCAGGCCGCCCGCGACCTGCACCTGCCGCTGGAGTACAACCTGCTGGGCGTCATGCGCGGACCCGCGGACCGCGCGCGGGGCTGGCTGGGCTATCCCTGCGGGGAATTCTGGGAGATCGCCGCGGAGACGGGCTGCGACGCCATCATCGGCCTCGACGCCCACGACCCGGACGCCGTTCTCCGCACCGACCTGTTCGAAGGGGCGCGGCGCACGCTGGATGCGCTGCACCTGCGCGTGCTGAACGCCCTGCCGGGGCTGGGTGGAGGTTTGTAAAAATACTTCCTTGCCCTCCGTGAAAAAGTGTTTTTTGTCCTGCTCCCCCGGCCTTGCTGCATGGGCGGCGATAATTTCCCAATCCAAAAGGCGTTCCATGCGGAACGCCTTTTGGATTGGTTGGGATCAGTTCATCTGCAAATTGTAGAGCTTTGCGGTACTGCCACGCCGGACGACGCACATCGTGTAGGCGGTGGCATAGGTCTGCTCGGTACCCCGGCGGGTGCGCAGGATGAAGTCGAAGGTCACGTGGCAGGTGAAGCAGCTGTCAGACCAGAGGATGCAGTCGGAGACCTGCACGTTTTTGAACTCCGCATACTTATGGGTGGGCGCCCAGTAGTTGCTGAAGCGCTTGATGAGCGTGTAGGCCGGGGAATCGTCCACCGCGCTGCGCAGCATCTCCCGCTGGGAGACGTCGCCGGAGGTGTACTTGGCCATCTGCTGCGCCAGCTTGGCGATGCCGCCCGCGTACTTCTCGCGGAACTCCGCGTTGTCCTCCGGGCCGCAGATCCAGGCGTTCTCGCCGTCCTCCCGCAGCGCCTGCACCGCGCCGGAGGCGTCCTTCACCTCCACGACCGGGCGCTCGCTCCGGGATTCAAACGCGTATTGCGTCAGTTTCACGGGATCGATCCCGGATGGCAGGAAGTCCTCCGGCAGCAGCGTGATGCCGGTTTTGACGGCGTCCTCCGCCGTCAGCGCAGCGCCGTCCACGGTGACGGTGCAGTTCTCCGGCACCGTGATGCGGTAGGCCGTGCGCTCGCCCAGCGTCTCGTCCAGCTCGGTTTGCGTCACCACGTTGGTGTCCACCGTTCCCAGCTTCCAGAGCCGGTTGCCGCGCGGCGACGTCTCGCCGCTGGGCACAAGGGTGAAGGTGGCAAACCGGTCGCTGCCCACGGTCACGTTGTAGCGCCGCTCGTCCTCGCTGGCCGAGAAGGCCTCGCTCCAGGCGATCTCCTTGCCCGCCGTGATGTCGCGCATGGTCTCCACGTAGAAGGACTGGTCGCCGCCGGCGATGCTCTGCGCAGAGCTGTCCAGGGCGTAGAGCCGGTCGAAGTCCTGCTCCTCGAAGATCTTCGCCACCTCGTCCGCCACGTGGATGGGCTGGGCGGATTCATAGTCCCTGAGCACGCCGTTGAGCCACACCGTCCCGATCACGATGAGCACCGCAGCCAGCGCCAGCAGGCCGAAGTAGACGCGATAGAACCGGCTCTGAAGCAGGTTCCGTCGCTTCCCACCCTTCTTCGGGGCCTTCGCACCGCCGCGACCCGCGGCGAGCTTCGCCGTCAGGCGCTTCGCCCGGTCCAGAATCCCGCGGAAAGCCGTGGCGCCCGCCCCGGGCTTCTTCGCGGCCCGACGGGGCGCAGTTCGCGCCGCGGTCCTGCGTGCCGCCGCCTTCGCCGGGGTCTTCCCCGCGGGAGTTGCACGTCTCGTGCCGTTCGTTTCGCTCATGTCTGCCTCCGTCAGCGCACGACAAACGCCGTGGGGATGTCGCGCGAACCGGTGAGTATGACGCCCTTGTTCATGTAGTTGTCCTTGTAGTACAGCAGCGAAGAGGAGCCGCCGTCCAGGTTCAGGGCGTTGACGGCGCCGTACTCCAGCAGCACGGTGATCATGTCCGCGTAGGTCGCGCCGAGGCTGGAGGCCGTGCGCCCGTCGATGACCAGCATCAGCACCGCGCCGTCCGCGCGCTGGCCGATGGCCGTGCGCGGGTTCAGGCCGGAGCTGGAGCCCTTGACCGAGGCCGCCTCCCCGTTGACCACCAGTGCAGGGCCGAAGGACAGCGCGTCCCGGATGCCCTTGCTCTCCGCCTCCGCGGCGGTCATCTTGCCCACGATCAGCACGTTGTCGCGGTTGAAGCCCGCCACGACGTTGTGCTCGGAGGAGGCGCCGCTCTTGTTCAGCACCTTGCCGCCCGAGACCACCAGGCCGATGGGCCGGCCGCCGTTGCCGACGCCGCCGCTGTCCGCGAATCCGCCGCCGTTGATGCCGGCCACCGCTCCGTAGCGCTGCACAATCTCATGCAGCTGCAGGCCGGGCTTGGAGTTGAAGTTTTCGCGGCACACGCCCACGCCCACGCGGGAGGGATCGTGCACCACCATCATGAAGCCGTTGTAGGTCGCGCCCTTGACCCTGTAGATGTCGATGCCGTCCTCGGAGAGCACCAGGTTCTCCGCCGCCACGGAGGTCTCCGCGGGCTTCTCCTCGCCGGGGCCGGAGATGACGATCATCGACGTGTCCGTCTCGCTGTCGGTGTCCGCCACCTGGTTTCGCGCGGCGATGGCAGCCATCTCCGCGTCGCTGTAATAGATGCGCGGCACGAACTTCAGGGCGCTGGTCTCCAGCATGGAGACCGTCAGCAGGTCGCCCACCGTCTGCGACGGGCCACGAAATGCCACGAACCCGGCGCAGAGCGCCGCCACGAGCACGACGGCGATCACCGTCAACACCGACAGGGCGCTGCGCCAGGCGATGCGGCGAATGCGCTGCCTGCGCTTGAGGCGGGCCCGCTGCGCGCGCACCTGCGCCCGGGTCTGCTTCTCCGGTCTGTTGCCCCTCGGGCTCTTCGTTTGCTGCATCATCATCTCTCCAGGCGCGGTTGCGCGCCGATCAGCGCATCAGCAGGTTGTACAGCTTGGCCTTGCCTCCGTCGCGTATGACGCAGAAGGTGTAGGCCGTGGGATAGGTCTGTTTGCCCACCTTGGTATCCAGGGTAAAGTCGAAGGACACGTGGCAGGTGAAGCAGTTCTCCGAGTGGAGGAAGAATTCAGAGACCACGATGTTCTCGAAGCTGCTGCCGGTGTGAGGAGTCACCCAGCGGTTGCTCAGGTTGTCAAAGATATTCCGTGCGGGCGAGCCGGCGGCACAGAACTTCTTCATGCTGTCCACCCGGGCATCCCCGACCATGATCCGCGCGACGCGCTTGGCCAGCGAAAACACCCCGCCGCTGTAGCTCTCCCGGAAGGTCTCGTCGCCGGTCAGCGGGCAGGACCAGGTGTTCGCGTCGACCTGCGTGACCGTCAGCGCGCTGCCGGAGGCGTCCTTCGCCTCGACGACGGGCGATTCCGTCGTGGAGGTGTGGCGATACTCCCGATAGGTGACGCTCTCGACGCCCGCGGGCAGGAAGTCCGCCTCCGCGATCACGGGCCGGGACGCGATGGAAGCGTTGGCCTCCGTCAGCTCGACGCCGTCGACGGTGACGGTGCAGCCCTCCGGCGCGGTGATCACGCAGTCGATACCGACGGGCGCGGCGGGCGCCGGCGTCTCCTCGGGGGCCTCCGGCGTCGCCTGCACCTGCACCAGCGTGGACACGGAGCCCAGCTTCCACAGGGTGTTGCCGTGCCGCGTGGTCTCGCCGCTGGGCACCAGGGAGAAGGTGGCGAAGCGGTCGCCGTCCAGCGTCACGCTGTAGCGGCGCTCGTCCTCGTTCGGGGAGTACGCCTCGCTCCACTCCACGTCCCGGCCCTCCGAGAGCTCCCGCAGGCTGTCCAGGTAGAAGGACTCGTCGCCGCCGGCGATTTCCGCCGCGGAGGTGTCCAGCTGGTAGATCGTCTCGTAGTCGCCCTGTTCAAACAGGTCGGCCACCTTTTCCGCCACGTAGACGGGCTGCGCGGCCTCGTAGTCCACCAGCACGCCGTTGAGCCACACGCGGCCCACGCACAGCGCCGCCAGCGCCAGCGCCACCACGCAGAAGTAGACGCGATAGAACCGGCTGTGCAGCACTCGCTGGAGCCCTGTCCTCTTCTTCTTGCTCATAAGCCCCTCCCTCAGCGGACGATGAACGCAGTGGGCATGTTGCGGGAGCCCGTCAGCGTCACGCCCTTGTTGAGATACTCGCCCTTGTAGTACATCAGCGAGGAGGAGCCGCCGTCCAGGTTGATGGCGTTCACTGCGCCGTACTCCGACATCACCTTGATGAGATCCGCATAGGTCGCGCCGAGGCTGGAGGCCTGGCGGCCGTCGATGACCAGCATCAGCACCGCGCCGTCCGCGCGCTGGCCGATGGCCGTGCGCGGGTTCAGGCCGGAGCTCAGGCCCTTGACGGAGGCGGGCTTGCCGTTGACGATCAGCCGCGGGCCGAAGGTCATGGCGTCGCGGATGCCGGCCTTCTTGGCCGCGGAAGCGGAGGCCTTGGCGATGTGCATGATGTTGTTCTGATCAAAGCCCACGGTGGCGTAAAAGCTGTCGTTTCCACCGGTGGTGTGCATCACCTTGCCCTCGGAGATCACCAGCCCCAGGGGCTGGCCGCCGTTGCCCGCGCCGCCAGCGTCCTCAAAGCCACCGCCGTTGATGGCGGCCACCGCGCTGTAGCGGGCGGCGATGTCCTTCAGCTGCAGGCCCTTCGCGCTGGTGAAGGTGTCGCGGCAGGTGCCGCAGGTGACCCGGGAGGGGTCGTAGACGATCATCATGAAGCCGTTGTAGGTGCCGCCGTGAACCTGGAAGATGTCGATGCCGTCCTCGGAGGACAGCAGATTTTCCGGCGCGGGGGTCGGCGTGACCTCCACCGCCGCCGTCGCGGCCGCCTCCGGCACCTCCGTGGGCTCCGGCGTGGGCGCGGGAATGGTGATCAGCGAGGTATCGGTGTCCTCATCCAGCGCCTGCACCTCGTTGCGGGCCAGGATCTCGGCCATCTCCGCCTTGCTGTAGTAGATGCGCGGCACGAACTTCAGCGCGCTGGTCTCCTGCATCGACACCGTCAGCAGGTCGGCCACCGTGCGGGACGGCCCCTTGAAGCCGGCGTAGCCCGCCCACAGCAGGCCCACCAGCAGCAGCGCCACCGCCGTCAGCAGGCACAGGCCCGTGCGCCACAGCGCGCGCCGCAGCGCCCTTTTGCGCCTGCGCTGCGCCTTGGTCAGCTTCCTGTTCTTTTGTCCAGTCCTGGTCTGCATGATCCTTCCACCGCTTTCTGAAACCGGGAAATCCCGGAAAAACCGTCTGTTTCACCGTTCCTTATCTGAATTATTATACCATCATATGGCATCCTTGGCATTGCATTATTGTTAATGATGTGACAAAAACGGCCCGAATTCGCGTTGAAGGCGCAAAAAAACCGCGCCCCGCCCTCGGCCTGCGGCCGACTGAGCGGGGCGCGCAAAGCGTCGCCCTGCGAGTTCAGTGGAGCATGCCGAGCACCCGCTGATACAGCGCGGCGTCCAGCAGGGCGACCACCTGCGTGCCCTCGGCGGTGTACTCCTCAGACACCACCTGGCCCTTTTCGTGGATCAGGGACAGCACATTGCCCCGGGCGTAGGGCACGGTCAACTCCGCGCGATGGCGCAGCGCGGCGATGCGGCGGCTGATCTCCGCCCGAAGCGCATCCAGCCCGTCGCCGTTCTTGGCGGAGATCAGTATGGCGTCCGCGGGCTCGATCATGCCGGAGACGTGGGCCTCGTCGGCCTTGTTCAGCGCCTCCAGGATGGGGCGGTCCGCCGCGCCCAGATCGTTCAGCA
>JAFWBZ010000056.1 GCA_017537105.1 Clostridia bacterium
GGTCGAAAACGGCTACGATTCCGTGTACGGCGCGCGCCCGCTGAAGCGATTCCTCCAGCGCGCGGTGGAGACGCCCATTGCACGGCTGCTGATCGAGCGTGACCTGCCGTCGGACACGACGATTGTGGTGGACGTGGAAAACGACGAAATCACACTCAGGACGCAGGAAGGCCTGCTGAGCGAATAACCGTGATGGTCTGAGTCAATTCCCTTCATGAAAAACCCCCGGGAGCGCGTGCTCTCGGGGGTTTTCCTCATCCCGGAGGCGTCAGCCGACGTCCTCCTCGTTGAACGGGTCGCCACAGTTCGGGCAGAACTTCGGCAGCTTGGTGGGATCCGCAGGCTGCCAGCCGCACTTGTCGCAGCGGAAGACCACGGGCTTCTTCGCGCCGCAGTTGGTGCAGAACTTGCCGCGGTTCACCTGTCCGCAGGCACAGGTCCAGCCATCCTCCTCGGCGGGCGGGGGAGTGGTCGGCGCCGCCACGGGCGTCTCGGCCTTTGCCGGCTCGACCTTCTGGTAGTTGTCCGGATTCAGCACGCTCTGCAGCGCCTGCAGCTCCTGCTCCAGCTGCTTATAGAGTTCGGAGTAGGGGCTGTCCGGGCGATCTCCGCTGAACTCAAAGCTGATCTCGTTGAAATAGGGAGAATTGATGTTCAGCGCCACGTTGAAGCGGTATTCAACGCGATAGCGCGGCGGATTGTAAGGCACGCGCTTGCCCTCGCGGTCGTGGTGGTAGAGTTCCTCGCGCTGCTCGTGCACGGAGGGCCGGAAGCCGATGACCTGCGTGACGCTGATGACGTCCGGGTTGTGCGGTATGTAGTTGTTGTGGGAAGTGACGAAGAAAAGCCCTCGATTGGTGTCCACGTAGACCTTGCTGCTGCCGTGACCAAACACGTGGGTCGGCTTGACGCCCAGCAGTACGCGCGCGTTTTGCTCGCGATAGGCCAGATGCTGACGAATCTCCTCCACGGTGGATTGCTTGCGATCCGTCATGAACGGGGAGAGCTTGCCGGCGCATTCCTTGCACAGGTTGCCGTCCGCCAGCTTGCGATTGCCGAGCAGGCCGATTTCACCGCCGCAGATGGCGCATTCCTTCTTGTCGAACAGCTTGTCAAAAAGTCCCATGTCAGTCCTCCTTCTCATGTCGACGTGGTGGTATGGGTCCGGCGCACGGAATGTGCGCGTTACATCTGTCGCGGCAGGGCACCCTTCTCAGACAGCCCATCGGCCGCCATCAGCGTTTCCAGCACCGTGATGTCGCTCTCCACATCCAGCACATCGTAGGTGAAGAGCTTGTCCTGCTGGCCCTCCATGGCGTGGATCATCGTGTCGAGCACTTCCTCGATCTTCTGCCGGGAATGCTGGATGTTCTCGCCCTGGTAGCTCTGCTTCTCCATGAGCCGGTAGGACTCCAGCAGCTTCATCGTGGTGGGAAGGTAGTAATTCATGAACCTGCGGGCGTCGTCGGCGCGATCCGGCTTCTCGTTGATGACCTGGAAAATGCTCGCCGTGAGCTGCTCGATGCGGTCGATCTTGCCGGAGACCTACAGGTTTTTGATCTCGTCGTTCATCTTGCGGATCTCCGACAGCTTTTCGTCGAACTCCGCGTTGCCGGTGTCCAGTATGGCCTGCTGTCCCGGAGACGCCGCGTTCCACAGCTTGACGAGTCGGACGCTCTGGCGTTCGGAATCGACGGCGATGTTCGTCAGGTAACCCTTTGCGATCAGCTTGCGCACCGCCTCCGGAATGTCCTTGATTCCCGTGCGCTTCTGGAGATCCGCATAGGAGATGCTGTCGTTCCTGCAGAGTTCGAAGGCCTTGGCCAGCTTGCGCGCGCTGGCCTGGCGGAGCCTGTGCGTAACGACGAGCCAGGCGGGAAGCAGCATGAGCAGCACGACACACGCGCTGGCCGCGAAGGAGCTGACGGGTTCGTGGGCGACAAAGCTGTCCACGGAGACATCGACGGCCACGACGGTCAGCAGGCCGGACATGGCGATGACCGGAAAATCCCACCAGCGGCTCTTTTCTCCCTTTTCAGTGAGGTATGTGATCGTGGCCATCGTATTTCTACGCCTCCCTGGATTTGCGCGCGTGTTACAGGTGCAGGCCGCCGCTCTGCTGCGTCAGGCCGTCGGAGGCCATCATGGTCTCCAGGACGCTGATGTCGGTCTCCACATCCAGCGCATCCGACTGGAACAGCTTGTCCTGCTGCTGCTCAAAGGCGTGCACCAGCGTCTCCAGTACGTCCTCAATCTTCTTGCGGGATGCCTGGATGTTCTCGCCCTGATAGCTCTGCTTCTCCATCAGGCTGTAGGACTGCAGCAGCTTGAGGGTCGTGGGCAGGTAATAGTTCATGAACTTGCGCACCTCGTCCGCGCGCTCGGGCTTTTCGCGGACGACGCGGAAGATGCTGGCCGTCAGCGCGCCGATGCGGTCGATGCGCTGGGAGACCAGTTCATTCTCGATGTCGTCGTTCAGCTTCCGGATCTCCCGCAGCTTCTGCTCAAAGTCCTCGCTGTCCGCAGGCGCCTTTCGGGACTGTGGAGACTTGCGGACGCTGCGGTCCAGCTCAGACTCGGCCTTCTGTGTCGGCTTCGGCGCAGCCTCCACAAATTGGGTCTCGATCGGTTCGGAGGCCGTCGCGCCGCCCTGCTCCCGGTTGACGAAGATGTTGACCGTGGGGGAGACGAACTCCGTCTCGATGGTCTCGTCCTGGAGATAGAGCATCATGCTGGAGCGGTCGATGTAGGCCGTCGCCTCGAGGATACCGGAGTTGATCATCGACTGGAGATCGTCGGCCACCTCGCCGGGCGCCTTTCCGAGGCGCTTCGCCAGCTCGCGGATGCTCACGCTGGAGCGATCGCCGATGATGGCGGCATAGTGGCGGTAGTCGTTGTTTTTCCGGCGCGAAAACTCATACCAGCCGCGCTTGATCAGGAAATAGAGCCCCGCCAGTGTGCTGAAGGGCGGCGCGATAAAGAGCAGCAGGATATCGATGTACAGCGGCGGGCCCTTCGGCGGGTCGTCCGGAATGATGATTTTGTTTTTAAAGCGCTTTGCCATTTTGCAACCCCCATTATAAGCGTTTCCATTATAACATAGTTGAAGGTTGCATTCAAGACCTGACGGAAGAAAACCGCAGCGTCACAGTCTTTGGGGATAGCGGAAAGTGAATCCGGGCACACTGTGCCTGCGCGCCATGCGCACATCAGCAACACACGGAGGTGCAACCCATGTCCCAGAAGAAGCCCAATGACAGCATTCGCTGTCGCGTTTCCAGCTGCGCGTATCACTGCGGCGATGCGGAGTACTGTTCCCTGCGCGCCATTCAGGTCGAGCCGTGCCCCGGCTGCAAGAGCGGTTCCAGCCAGGACGAGAGCATGTGCGGCAGCTATCGACGCGCCTGACATTCTCCGAAAAACTGCGGGCTCTGCTGCCAGTGCAGCAGGGCCCGCTTCAGTTTTTCCGTTGGACGTACAGTCGCTATGCGACAGGATTCGACAGGGAGATGTCCACGCGCACCTCCGCCGTGGAAAATCGGGAGCGCCAGTCAAACGCCTCCCACGCTTCGAGGGTCGGAAAGCGCATCGCGGCATGGCTCGCAAACCCGAAGGGCTCGACGCGAAGACCCTGACATTGTGCGATGACGCGCCGCAGATCTTCCGCGAGGGCACTTCTGAGGGCATCGAGGTCTTCGGGAGGGATGTGCGCCTCGGAGGTCAGTCGGAGCTTCACTTCCATCCGAACGCGGCCGCCGTCGATTTTCACGGACTGCCTGGCCCTCGAGGCCGAGGAAAGGCTGTACATCCGCCCTTCCACGGCGCAGGTGAAGGCATCCACCCTCCCGCTGATGAGGTTCATCAGCAGCGTATCGGCAGCGTCCAGACGGCAGACGAGCCTGCCTTCGCGGAACACGGCTGTGCCCAGGTACCGCCGGTCGGCGCCGCCTTCGGAGGATACCGCCCGAGGCACGATCACGGACTTCGGTTGCAATTTCTCTGGGCCTCGCGTTCCTCCGGATATGAAGCCGAGGATTCCCGTCGGGTCCGAATAGGGGGAGAGCGTCGAATCGTAGAGGTCCGCGAAGGTCGACTTCGGGATCACCCCGTGCGCGGCGTAGTGCCGGAACATGGCGTTGATCTCGCTGGACAACCGCGTCCCAAGGATCGTCTCCAGTCCCTCAACGAACGGCCGCGCCGCTCCCTCGCAGACGATGAAGCCTGCCGTGGTGTACAGATGCCGCGTCTCGGCGATGGCGCGGATCAGCGGCGGGAACGCGTCGTCGGATGCCAGGGATTCCGACACGACGATCAGCTTCAGTTGACTCAGGTTCAATTCCCGCGCTGCGGTCCACTGCAGCTGCTCCATCGCCTGCGCGTAATCGGATCCGGAGGCGGAGAGCGTCATATAGGGCTCGGACCCGGCGCTTCCGCGCTCACTCTGGTCCTGCGTTTGGCCGATCCTCGGGATTCGAATCGTGAGTTCGATGCCTTCTTCGGTGCGGTCCACGCCGAGCACGAGCGCATAGGCGTGATTTTCCGCCTCTCCGGCGTTCTCGCATCCGCACAGCAGCAGCGAAGCAGCCAGCAGCATGAGGATCAACCGGATCACTCGCATGTTCGTCCTCCGGGTTGCAGATGAATCGCGGCCGCACTCAAACAGATGCCTCCGAGAAGGAATCCGTATTCGAGGCCGGCCGGCAGGGCATCCAGCGCCTGCTTCCAAAGACCCGTCAGGGTCAGCAGCGCGACGGGCCCGACGGAGAGGATCGCCGATCCCCAGCGCTTCAGGGCGGGCAGCGACTGCCGCAGCATTGCACCGGTGGCGCAGCATTCAAAGCAGATCGCATGGAGCGTGCCGACAAACCACACGGTAATCATCGGCAGCTGACTGTACAGCGGCGCGCGGCCGTTCGTCAGCAGGGCGTCGAGCCGGTTCAAGCGCCGCATGGCGTCTCCGCCCATGGAGGGCGCCATCATCAGGCGCAGTACGATCAGGAACACGAGCACGGCCGAGGCGAGGCACATGCCCTGTATCAGCCGCGGCTTCCCATCGGAGGTTTGGCAGTCCTGAAACAGCAGCGCAAACGCCCCTGCAATGCCCGTCATGCGCGCGGCCGTCCATACCCCGGCGCGGAGGATGCCCCGCGTTCCAAAGCCCAGCACGGGCGCCAGCCAGCTCGCGCGGAGGTAGGGGAGCTGCTGGACGATGAGGAGGACCAGCAGCAGCATGCTCGCGCGGACGAGGAGAGTGGCCGTATACACCACTGTCCTTTCTCCCGACACGCTCGCGCGAAGCGCCGCCGCGAGCAGCGGGAGCGCCAGCAGCCGCGTGGCGACGTGGGCAAAGGCGACGTATCCCGCGGAGGCAGCCGTGCAGTCGATGAGGGCCGCGGCGTCCAGCGACAGCCAGGCCGCGAGCAGCAGCCTGAGGCCGCGCATGCCGCGGGGATTCGCGCGCTCCGCGACGAATTGCAGCCCATGGACCGCTGGCAGCGCAAGGAGCGTGCCGAGGAGCACGGAGAGGTAGGCGCCGTTGTGCACGTCCGGCGTGTCCACCATCAATCCGCAGAACACCCGGGGGACGATGGCCATCGCCACGGACAGCGACGAGACCTCCGCGCGCTGTCCGCGCCTCACGGGTTTTCCCCTCCTTCGCCGGAAGCGCCCCTTCGCCCGTACAGCGCGCGGTGGACCTGCGCCCACACGGGCGGACGCAGCAGGATGTCCGGATTGTGCGGCCGCGAGGGCGCCAGGGGCAGCGCGTAAGGAAAGCCCAGCGAGCGCTCGCCGCAGACAGACAGCAGAATGCAGTAGCCCGCGATGCAGATGCCGAAGAGCCCCAGCAGCGCGCCGCAGAGGATGACGAACAGGCGATAGAGGATCAGGCCGACGCTGAATCCATAGTCGGGCACGGCATAGTTGCCGAGGCCCGTGAGCGCGACGATGATGATCAGTATCGGGCTGATGATCGACGCGGCCACCGCGGCCTGCCCGAGGATCAGTGCGCCCACGATGCCGAGCGCGGATCCGATCTGCTGCGGGATCCGGGTGCCCGCCTCGTTGATCAGGGAGAAGGAGAACTCCATGATCAAAATCTCGACCAGAATGGGGAAGGGTACGTTGGCCCGGGCCTCGGCGATGGAGGTCAGCAGGCTCATCGGGATCAGGTGCATGTGGTGACTCGTCAGGGCGATGTACAGCCCGGGCAGAAACACGGACAGCAGCACGCCGCAGAGGCGGATGACGCGCAGAAATGTGCCGTACTGCCACCGGGCAAAGGAATCGTCGGAGGCATGCAGCTGGTGAAACACCGTCGCCGGCGCGACCAGCGCATAGGGCGAGTTTTCCGCCAGCACGATGGCCTGGCCCTCCCGCAGGCAGGAAGCCGCACGGTCCGGCCGCTCCGTCTGCAGCATCTGCGGCAGGATGGCGAAGGGCCGGTCCTCGATGTACTGCTGCAGCTCGCCGATGCCGTCCACGGATGGCGCATCGATGCGCCGGATGCGATCGCGCAGCGCCGCCACGATCCCGGGATCTGTGGTTCCCTCCAGGTACATGAGGCACAGGCTGCACGGAAACTCGCTGCCGGCGCTCATGGGCTCCGAAATGAGCCGGCTCGACGGCAGGTATCGGCGGATCAGCGTGACATTGGTGCGCAGGCTCTCGACGAATCCCTCCTGGGAGCCGATGACCACCGATTCGTTGGTCGTCCGGTTCACCTGCCGCGCGGGATAGCCGCGGGTCTCCACCACCAGCGCCTCCCGGGAGCCGTCCACGAGCACGGCGCTCATGCCGGAGACTACCGAGCGGACCAGCGATTCCGGCCGCGCCTCCGCCTCGCACTGCGCGATCTCCAGCACCCGCTCCATGAGCTCCCCGCTCGTCCAGCGCCGGGGGGATGCGTCGCGATCCTCCTCCATGCCGCAGGCGTGCAGTATGAACGCGCCGATCTTGTTGTCATCCGCCATGCCCTCCATGTAGCAGATGCAGAGCTGCGTAGCGCCGATCCGAAAGCTGCGGAAGTGCGCGTCGGCGTTGATGTCGCCGTACAGCCGCCGCCGCATCTGCGCCACGTCCTCCGAAAGGACGCCGGTCAGCGTGCCGGAGTGCGCCGCTTCGCCTTCGATCGTCAATCCAGACACCTCTCTTTTTGCCCATTGTTGCCATGAATGTGCCCGACGGACTGGTGAATTATGCGCCTGTTCGAATCTTCGCGCCCGGGAAATGGCGCTGCACACGCGATGGTCTACGGGCAATTGTTGACAGTGCCGGTGCATTTGTTGTACAATGCAGGTACAATGCATGTGGCAAGCCGCTGAGTGACAACAGGTGACAGCAGGGGACGGCTTTTGTTGTCATATGTTATGTGTTATTCAAAGTTATTGAAGATGAAATTGATACAGTCCCTATTGTCATAATTACTGTCTTCGATTAAAATAATCAGGAGGTTGTTATGAAAGAGGTAGAAC
>JAFWBZ010000057.1 GCA_017537105.1 Clostridia bacterium
ATCCAGAAAAGAATTGCGCCGGTGTGGCGGAATTGGCAGACGCACCGCACTCAAAATGCGGCGGGAAACCATGCCGGTTCGAGTCCGGCCACCGGCACTTCCACGACGGGCAGCAGCCCGTCTTTTTCTTTGGCTGACTTGGGGAGCATGCGACGAGGAAACCGCACTGCGGTTCCTCGTCGCGCTCATTCCGCAGGAATGGCTTCCTTCGCCCGGGGCGAAGGATCGGTGAACCAAGTGTACTCGCCCTTCCACCCGAGCTTCACGGTACCGAGCGCGCCGTTCCTCTGCTTGGCCACGATCAGTTCGGCAATGCCCTTGTCCGGCGTGTCCGGATCGTAGTATTCCTCACGGTGAATGAACATCACCACGTCCGCGTCCTGCTCGATGGCGCCCGATTCCCGGATATCCGAGAGCTGGGGCCGGTGGTTGGCGCGGCCCGTCGGCGCGCGGGAGAGCTGCTGCAGCGCGATGACCGGCACGTCGAGCTCGAGCGCGAGTCCCTTCAGCATCCTCGAGATCTGCGAGACCTCTTCCTGCCGGCTGTTGGTCTTTCCCGTGCCGGACATCAGCGACAGGTAGTCGATCATGATCACGTCGAGACCGTGCTCCAGCTGAAGCCTGCGCGCCTTGGAACGAAGCTCCGGCACCGTGATGCCGGGCGTGGTATCGATGTAGATGGCGGCAGGCCCGATGCTCACCAGCGCATCGCACAGCCGCTGCCAGTCGTCGTCCTCGATCTGACCGCGCCGCACGTTCTGCATGTTCACGCGCGCCTCCGTGCACATCATGCGCATGGCCAGCTGCTCCGCGGGCATCTCCAGGGAAAACACCGCGGCCTTTTTTCCCGCGCGTATGGCGGCGTTTTCGATAAAGTTCATGCCCAGGCTGGTCTTGCCCATGGCGGGGCGTCCCGCCACGAGGATCATTTCGCCGGGGTGGAAGCCGGTCAGCAGGTCGTCCAGTTCCCGATAGCCCGAGGGAACGCCCTCGATGCGCCCGTGATTCTTGTACAGCTGCTCGATCTTTTCAAAGGTGCTGATCAGCACGGGCTGAATGGACTGGATCTCCTCGCCGCCCTTGCGCATGGTGATATCGTAGATCGCCTTTTCCGCGATTTCCAGGATATCCCGCGTCTCCGCCTGCCCGCCGTAGCAGTCCTGGAGGATCTGATCGGCGGCGTGAATCAGCTTGCGGAGCGTCGATTTTTCATCGACGATGCGTATATAGGCCTGAATGTTGGCCGAGGAGGGAACGCTCTGGCTCAGCTCGATCAAATACGGCGCGCCGCCCACGGCGTCCAGCTTGCCGCGCCGGGTCAGCTCCTCATCGAGCGTCACCAGATCGATGGGCTTGGAAACCGCCGCCATCGCCTGCATGGCAGAATAGATCTCGCGGTTCGCGGGATCGTAAAAATCACTGGCCTGCAAGTTTTCAATGGCGATGAGCGCCGCCTCCCGGGACCGAAGCATCGACCCGAGGACGCTGCGCTCGGATTCCGGATGGCTCGGCGCCACCCGCGCCACATCCTGTACCGGCGTGTATTGTTCCATCGTATTTCCTCAGAGCGCTACTTTGTGACGACCTTCACGTTGACGATCATGCGGGTGGAGATGCCCGCCACAAACTTCAGCGTGACGAAGAACTGCCCCGCCGCGCGGATGGGCTCGGACAGCTCGAGCTTGCGCTTGTCGATCTCGATGCCGTGCTGCTCCTTGAGCGCCGCGGCGATCTGCTCGTTGGTCACAGAGCCGTAGATCTTGCCGTTTTCCCCGCCCTTGGCCTCGATCTGAATGACCTTGCCCTTCAGCTCACGGGCGCGCACCTCCGCCTCCTGGCGACGCACTTCCTCGCGGTGGCGGCTCGCCCCCTGGGACTTTTCCAGCGCATTGAGCGCTTCCGCCGTGGCTTCTTTGGCCAGCTTGCGCGGCAGCAGATAGTTGCGCGCATAGCCGTCGGAGGTCTCTATGATCTGATTCTTC
>JAFWBZ010000058.1 GCA_017537105.1 Clostridia bacterium
CATTGCCCGTCGCCACCGCCGCCGCAAACACCGCCATCGCAAACGGCGCGAGGCCCCCGAAAAACGCCGCCCTCGCCAGCGCGAAGGCCAGCGCGGCCTCCGACAAAAAGCGCGCCGCGGTCCCCAACCGCGACCGCAGCGCCTCCGGCTCCGGCCGTCGAATTCCCGCGAAATCCAAACTCCTGAGCGTCCTGAGCATGCCTGCATTCCTCCCTTCGGCGCAATTATCTATGCGCCTGCGCCGGGTCGAATGCCTCTTTTTTCCGGGAATTGCATATTTTGCTTGCGTCGGGCAACAATAGGGACAAACGCCGGGACGACCGGCAGAAAAGGAGTGATTTTGCCATGCTGGATCGCACATCCCTGGTCCTCACCATCATCGGCGGCATCAACTGGCTGCTGGTGGGACTGTTCCGGTTTGACCTCGTCGCCTACCTGTTCGGCGGCCAGGCGGCCACCGTGAGCCGCGTGATCTACACCGTCGTGGGTCTCGCCGCCCTGTGGTGCATCTCGCTGCTGTTCCGCGAGCGCGCCGGCGCCGCGGACGACGCGATGTAATTCCCAAAAATACGCGTGCCGGGAAAGCTCTTCCCGGCACATTTTTTGCGCCCCGTTCAGGGTTTTTTCAGCAGCCTCGGCCGCAGCCGCCGCAGGTACACCGCGGCGAAGCGCACCAGCGCCACATCGTAGACGGCCAGCGTCACGTTGCCCAGCAGCAGCGTCAGTGCCGCCATGGCCCGGGTCATCTCCTCGTAGTCGGCCAGCACCTGGTCCAGCTTCAGAACATAGAAGATCAGCGCGTACATCGCCGCGATGCAGGCGTTCCACACCGCCAGTTTGACCAGCCGCCGCAGCCAGCGCCGGCGGATCCGGGCGTCGATCCACCACTTCATCACCGGGTACCAGCCCAGAAACGCGAACAGCAGCGCGGCCTCCTTGTCCGGGCAGAGCATCAGGCTCAAGAGCGCGATGGCGGCCCAGGCGGACAGCGCGTGGGTACGGGAACAGTCGAACACCAGCGGCAGCAGCACCAGCCCCGCGAGGGCGGGACAGCAAAACGTGGCGATGGGGATCACCCCGCCCAGCAGCATCACCGCCGTGCCCAGCGCCACCATCATGCCGCTGACGGCCATCCTCCGGCTGGATCGATTCATGCGCTGCGCCTCCCTTCCGGTTCTGTATTCGACCCTCGCCCCGGTTTTCCCTGCCGGGTTTGCGCAAATGCCCGGCTTCGTGTATAATATGGGTACATCATACGCAAGGGGGATGAACCCAGCATGAACCGAGTTGCCATCATCACCGGGGGCACCAGCGGCATCGGACTGGCCACGGCCAACCGGCTGCGCGCCATGGGGTACACCGTTTACGAATTCAGCCGCCGCCCCGCGGCGGACACGCCGAACCACCTGAGCGTGGACGTCACCGACGAGCGAGCGGTGAAGGCCGCCGTGGAGGCGGTGCTCGGCCAGGCGGGACACATCGACCTGCTGATCAACAACGCCGGCTTCGGCATCTCCGGCGCCATGGAGTTCACCGACTCCGCCGACGCCCACCGGCTCATGGAGGTCAACCTGTTCGGCATGGACAACATGATCCGCGCCGTGCTGCCCCACATGCGCGCGGCGCGTGGCGGCAGGATCGTGAACATCAGCTCCGTGGCGGGCGTGTTCGCCATCCCCTTCCAGGCCTGGTACTCGATTTCCAAGGCCGCGGTGCGCTCGCTGACGATGGCGCTGGCCAACGAGGTCGCGCCCTACGGCGTGCAGGTGACGAGCGTGCTCCCCGGCGACATCCGGACCGGCTTCACCGCCGCCCGGAAGAAGTCCGCCCTGGGCGACGACCAGTACGGCGGCCGCATCTCCCGCTCCGTCGCGCGCATGGAAAAGGACGAGCAGACCGGCATGTCCCCCGAGGCCGCCGCCCGCACCATCGTGCGCGTGGCGACAAAGAAGGGCGGCGTCAAGCCCTACTACACCATCGGGCTGTCCTACCAGTGCCTGGTGTTCCTGGACCGCCTGCTGCCCTGCGGACTCACGCGGCGGCTTTTGTACCTGCTGTACGCGAAATAGCGCGGCCCTCCGTCATCCGGTCCCTTTCACAGAATTCTCCGAAACCTTCCATCGCGGGGGCGTGAGCCGCGCGGGGCGCGCAGGCTTCCCACACCCCCTTTTTTCTTTTTCCTCTTCTTCGGTTGCCCTTGCTTCCGTTTGCCTGCGTTTGCTTCCGTCTGTTTTCCGGGCTCCGCGCCGGCTTCGCCTTCCTTCGCCCTGCCAGCCCCGGTTTCTCCAAAAGCAGAGGAAGCCCCTTGCGGGAGCTTCCTTCGATTTTGCTTATTGTCCGATCGCCATGACGCCGCATTGCTGCGGCCCGGAAAGGTGCAATCCGGTGCGCCGCCCTCACTTCTCCTTTTTCTTCCGCGCTTTCTTCTTCTGCTCCTCCGCCACCAGCCAGGCGAAGTCCTTGGCGGGAATCGTCACCTCGAGGGCCTCCCGGGGACGCCCGGTCCAGAGGTCCAGGAAGCGCTCGGGATGTCCCAGGCGGACGGTCTGCGCCTCGTCGGAGAAGTTGAACAGCGCCACCAGCTTCTCGCCCTGGTACGTGCGGACGATGCCCAGCACCTGGTCGCTGCCGGTGTTGATGTCGGTGCAGTCCGCCGCGCCGTCGAACACCCGGCGCGCCCGGCGCAGCCCCTCCATGCGGTGGATGGCCGAGAACAGCCTGCCCTCGACGCTCTCCGGATCAGTGCGCTTCTCCGCCCGGGCCCAGTCCATGTCGCCGCGGTGCAGGTAGCGGCTGTCCCCGGCCTTGAGGGGATCGTCGTGATAGCGCTCGTCGTTCAGCTGGCCGATCTCATCGCCGGAATAGAGCACCGGGATGCCGCTCAGCGTGAACATGTAGGCGTGCAGCATGATGTCCAGCCGCAGGGCCTGCTCCACCGCCTCGGGATCGCCCTGCTCCAGCGCGGTCTGCAGGCCGCACAGCGAGGCCGTGGTGCCGCAGAGCCGGGCGTCGCCCAAGCGGGGATCGTCGTTGTACAGCTCTCCCCGGGAGGGACTGCCGGGCCACTTGCCGGTGAACCAGTCGTTCAGGTACTTCTTGTGGGACACCTCCTGCTGGCCGAACGCGCTGAGGAAGGGATAGTCCAAGCCCCAGCCGATGTCGTCGTGGCAACGCAGGTAGTTCAGAAAGGTGTACATCTTCGGCAGCGCGAACACCTGCCGCAGCTGGTGCACCAGCAGCCGCACGTCCCGGGTGGCCACGGTGTGCCAGGTGCTGGCCATGGTGGTCACGTTGTACAGCAGGTGGCATTCCGGCTTCTCCACCGAGCCGAAGTAGGGCACCACCTTGCTGGGCTCCATCACGATCTCGCCCAGCAGCAGCGTGCCGGGGCATACGATCTCGCAGACCATGCGCATCATCCGCACCAGCGTGTGCACCTGCTTCAGGTTCCGGCAGGAGGTGCCCAGCGCCTTCCAGATGTAGGGCGTGGCGTCGAGACGCACGATGTCCACGCCGTGGTTGCACAGGAAGAGCATGTCGTCCGTCATGTCGTTGAACACCACGGGATTGGCGTAGTTCAGGTCCCACTGATAGGGCCAGAAGGTCGTCATGACCACCTTGCCCACCTCCGGGCACCAGCTGAAGTTGCCCGGCGCGGTGGTCGGGAACACCTGGGGCACGGTCTGCTCGTAGGCGTTGGGAATGTCCCAGCTGTCATACATAAAATAGCGCTGCTGGTATTCCCGTTCCCCGGCCCTCGCCCGGCGGGCCCACTCGTGGTCCTCCGAGGTGTGGTTCATCACGAAGTCCAGGCACACGGCGATGTTCCGGGCGTGGCAGTCCTCCGCCAGCGCGGCCAGGTCGTCCATGGTACCCAGCTCCGGCTGCACCTTTCGGAAGTTGCTGACGGCATAGCCGCCGTCGCTGCGGCCCTCGGGGCTCTCCAGCAGCGGCATCAGGTGCAGGTAGTTCACGCCGCAGTCCTGGATGTAGTCCAGCTTCTCCCGCACGCCCTGGAGCGTCCCGGCGAAGGCGTTGACGTACATCAGCATGCCCACCAGCTCGTGGCCCTTGTACCACTCGGGATCGGCCTCCCGCGCGCGGTCCAGCGCCTTCAGCGACTCCGGACGGGCCTCGTAGGCGGCGTGCATCATCTTCAGAAAATAATCGTAAGCCTGCAGGTCGTTGTGATACAGTTCACAGTACAGCCACCTGAGCTCGTCCTCGTGCCTGGCGAACCGGGCGGAAAATTCCGCGTTCCATGCGCTTCTGTCCATAGCCGGCATCCTCCTGCGTGTGGTATATCGTATTATAGCACATCTTTCGCCGCCGTGTACAGCACAAAGTATCAGAAAACCCGCAGAGAATTTGCACGGCGCTTGCTGTTCAGCCTGCCAGAGCGCAGCCCCCGGGGAGGTATCGGAGGGACAGCGCCCCTCTGCTGTCCAATCGGGCCTGGCGACATGTGCGTCAGGCCCGCAGGCATTTTTGCGGCGGGGAGCCTGTCGACCAGAGCAAAAATGGCTTCCTTGCAGATTTGCCGCCCGGAAATCCAAGGGATTTCAGGCAAATCTGTCAAAGGGGTGGTATTGGCGGGGAAGATGGTCCCCCGCCAACCGCCATTCGCCCGCAGGGTGAATGGGAATGCGCGGCAACCTGCGCATTGACACCGCCCCGCCGAAACGGTATAATATCTATGATTATGGTTCCAAAATGGGTTTTTATGGGCCGATCACACATACTGATGCGACGGGAGAGGACATCGCCATGGACATTCGCTATTCCTGCAACCAGCGCGACTTCAAGCGCTACACCACCGAGGAGATCCGGAGGGAGTTCCTGATCGAGAAGCTGTTCGTACCGGACGCGGTGACGGCCGTGTACAGCCACGTGGACCGCATGGTCACCGTGGGCATCCTGCCGGTGCGCCGGGCGCTGCCCATCGACGACGGCATCGACGTCTGGGCCAGCTTCGGCACCCACGCCTTCCTGGAGCGCCGGGAGGCCGGCCTGTTCAACGTGGGCGGCCCGGGCCGGGTGACCGTGGACGGCACGGTGTACGGGATGGGCTACAAGGACTGCCTGTACATCGCCATGGGCGCGAAGGACGTGGTCTTCGCCTCCGACGATCCGGAGAACCCCGCGAAGTTTTACCTGGTGTCCGCTCCGGCGCACACGCGCTACGAGACCCGGCTGATCCGCATCGCGGACGCAGCCAAGAAGCCCTGCGGCGCCCCGGAGACCAGCAACCAGCGGGTGATCAACCAGTTCATCCACCCCGACGTGCTGAAGACCTGCCAGCTCTCCATGGGCATGACGGTGCTGGAGCGCGGCAGCGTGTGGAACACCATGCCCGCCCACACCCACGAGCGCCGCATGGAGGTGTACTTCTACTTCGAGGTGCCGGAGGACAACGTGGTGTTCCACTACATGGGCGAGCCTCGGGAGACCCGCCACGTCGTCATGCAGAACGAGCAGGCCATCATCTCTCCCTCCTGGTCCATCCACGCGGGCGGCGGCACCAGCAACTACACCTTCATCTGGGCCATGGGCGGCGAAAACCAGGCCTTTGACGACATGGACACCATCCGGAACACCGATCTTCGATGAGGAGGCTGCGATATGGGCTTTGACATGAACGCATTCCGACTGGACGGCAAGGTGGCATGGGTCACGGGGGCGGCCTACGGCATCGGCTTCGGCATCGCCGAGGCGCTGGCGAAGGCCGGCGCGCGCATCGCCTTCAACTGCCGCGACCAGAAGCACCTGGAGACCGCGCTTTCGGACTACGCCGCCAGGGGCATCGACGCCCGGGGCTACCTCTGCGACGTGTCCGACGAGGCCGCCGTGGCCGATCTGGTCAAGCGGATCGAGGCGGACCTCGGCACGATCGACATCCTGGTCAACAACGCTGGCATCATCAAGCGCATCCCCATGTGCGAGATGCGGCGGGAGGACTTCCAGCAGGTCATCGACATCGACCTGGTGGCCCCCTTTATCTGCGCCAAGGCCGTCATCCCCGGCATGATCGCAAAGGGCCACGGCAAGATCATCAACGTCTGCTCCATGATGAGCGAGCTGGGCCGCGAGACCGTGTCCGCCTACGCGGCGGCCAAGGGCGGGCTCAAGATGCTCACGCGCAACATCTGCTCCGAGTTCGGCGAGAAGAACATCCAGTGCAACGGCCTCGGCCCCGGCTACATCGCCACGCCCCAGACCGCGCCGCTGCGGGAGCGCCAGCCGGACGGCAGCCGCCACCCCTTCGACCAGTTCATCGTGGCCAAGACGCCCGCCGCCCGCTGGGGCGACGTGGAGGACCTGATGGGCCCGGCGGTGTTCCTCGCCTCCGACGCCTCCAACTTCGTCAACGGCCACGTCCTCTACGTCGACGGCGGCATCCTCGCCTACATCGGCAAGCAGCCGTAGCGGATCGTTGAGAGAAAACAGGGCTCTTCACGGAAGGCGGAATTTCTCCCCCTCCGCGAAGAGCCTTTTTCCGGATGAAAACCGCAGAGAACTCACTCTCCCCCGTAGCCCCGCACGGAGAACCTCCGCTCCCAGGGCACGGGGTCGATCTTTTCGACCTCCATTTTTTCGATGTGGATGTGGGGCTGGGACCTGAGCCCGGCCACCAGCTCTTGCAGCTTCAGAGCGCTGCCCTGGGCTTCCAGCTCCACCCGGCCGTCGGGCAGGTTGTCCACCCAGCCGGTCAGGTACAGGTTTTTGGCGAGGTAGTACGCGGTATACCGGAAGCCCACGTGCTGCACGCGCCCGGAGAAGTAGATGTGCCACCGGACGATGTTCACGCCCCGCCACGCCCCTTTGCTATTGGATCATGATCTCCAGGATCTCCCGGTCGGTGTCGCGCATGCCGTCCTGGGCCAGCCGCCCGACGCTGTTAATGGTGTTCTCGATGCCCTTCTTGACGATGCCCTCGCCGTCCACGAACTGCTTGCCGCGCACCGCCATCTCGTAGCCGGTGATGGCCGCGTCCACGGCGGAGGCGATCTTCGCCGCGCAGGAGGGCTTCGCGCCGTCGCAGATGGTGCCGGACAGCACCGCGAGGCTGTTGACGATGGTGTGGCTCACCATCCACAGGTCGCCGCCCTGCAGCCAGGCGATGCCCGCGCCGGCGGCGCAGCCCGCGGAGATGGCCCCGCAGTAGGCGGACAGGCAGCCGATGGAGCTCTTCTCATGGATGGCCACCAGGTTGGACAGCACCAGCGCCCGGAGCATGCGCTCCTCGCCGACGCCCAGCGCCCGGGCGTAGATCACCACCGGCACGCTGACGGTGATGCCCTGGTTGCCGCTGCCCGCGTTGATCACCACGGGCATCTCGCAGCCGGACATGCGGGCGTCCGACCCCGCGGCGGCCCAGGCCTTCGCCCGGACGCGCACGTCCCGGTCGCCGTAGGCGTCCAGGATCACACGGCCCACCGCCGCGCCCCAGCGCCCGGACAGGCCCTCCTCGGCGATGGCCATGTTGCAGTCGATCTGCCGCCGCAGCAGGGGCTCCACGTCCTTAAGGTCGCAGGTCTCGGCGAAGTCGAAGATCCCCTCGATGGTCAGCGCCTGCTCGCCCTGCTCCCCCGCGGCCTCCGCGCCCAGGGGCACGCTGACGGAGCGCACGCCGTCCGCGTCCACCTCCACCACGTTGGTGTGGCGGTCCGCGATGCGCGCCGAGGCCCGATGGCCCTCCGCCTCCAGCGAGACCACGATGTCGAACAGGCGGGCGTCCGGCTTGAGGTCCACGGTGACGCACCGCCGCGCCAGAAAGGCGTCCAGCGCGCCGAGCTGGTCGTCCGTCACCCCGGCGAGCACCTCCAGCTCCCGGTCGGGATCCCCGGCCACGATGCCGGCGGCGCAGGCCGCGTCGATGCCCTTGCGGCCGTTGGTGTGGGGCACGGTGACGGCCATGGCGTTCTTGAGGATGTTGCCGCTGACCTCCACGCGCGCCCGCTCGGGCATTCGCCCCAGCGCGCGGTGCGCCACCGCCGCGGCATAGGCAATGGCGATGGGCTCGGTGCAGCCCATGGCGGGCTTCAGGTGGCTGCGCAGCGCCGCCACGCAGGCGCCGTAGCGGATGTCGCTCTTCTCCATCTGGCGTTCCTCCTTCGCCGGGCCGGGCCCGGCCAGCTTCCCCCGCTTCCGTTATACCTGAAAATCGCGATCCTGCAAGCGGATCGCGATCGAATCGTTGAAAAACAGAGATCCTCCAACCGGTGTCACTTTGCCCTGTAGCTATCCTCGTCCGCCCGGCGGATCTGGGCGCGCTTGATCTTGCCGCCCACGGTCTTGGGCAGCTCGTCCACGTACTCGATCACGCGGGGGTACTTGTAGGGCGCGGTCAGCTTCTTCACGTGGTTCTGGAGCTCCTTGGTCAGCTCGGGCGAGGGCTCCCAGCCCTTGGCCAGCACCACGGTGGCCTTGACGATCTGGCCGCGGATGGGGTCCGGCGCGCCGGTGATGGCGCACTCCACCACGGCATCGTGGGCGATCAGCGCGGACTCCACCTCGAAGGGCCCGATGCGGTAGCCGGAGCACTTGATCACGTCGTCGTTGCGGCCCACGAAGCGGTAGTAGCCGTCGCTGTCGCGCCAGAGCACGTCGCCGGTGTCGTAGCCCACGCCGCCCAGCTTCTCCTCGGTCATCTCCGGGTTGCGGTAGTAGCCGGTGAACAGGCCCACGGGCGGGTGGTTCTTCACGTCCATGATGGTCAGCGAGCCCTCGTCGCCGTCCTCGCAGACGTTGCCGTCGGCGTCCAGCAGCTGGATATCGTACAGCGGGTTGGGCTTGCCGGTGGAGCCCTCGATGGGCTCGAACCACTCGCTGCCGAAGTTCGCCATCAGCACCGGGCCCTCGGACTGGCCGAAGCCCTCGTAGATCTGGTGCCCGGTCTTC
>JAFWBZ010000059.1 GCA_017537105.1 Clostridia bacterium
CACGGTCAGGTATACGTTTAAGTTATGCAGACCGGTCACCCAGGTCATGCCGGTGGTGGTGCCGGCCACCATGGAAACGACCATATCCAGGCCCAGCTCAGCCTTCATGGAATCCAGCTTCTCGAAGGCGGCCTTGTAGGCGTCCACGTTGGTCAGGGTCGCGGGATCGATCTCGGCCTTGGCCAGGATGTCCGCGTTGTAGGCCATGCCGTAGCCCTCAACGGCCACGGGGAAGCCCACGACCTTGTCGCCGTCCATGTAGGCTGCGGCGGTGTACTGGGTCCACTCGGCGCCGGTCATGTCGGCGATCTTGTCCTTGTACAGCTCATAGCCGGTGGGGCCCTCGATGACGAAGATGTCGGGCTCCTTGCCGGAGGCGAACTCCGCCTTCAGCGCGGTGTTGTAGTCGCTGGAACCGCCAGCGGTGATGACCTTGACGTTGTAGCCGGCCTCGGCGGAGAACGCAGCCGCGTACTCCTGCAGGGCGGCGTCAATTTCGACCTTGTTCTGGACGATCGTGATATCGGCCAGTGCGGACAGGGCGCTCATCGCCATGACGAGGGCCAGTGCCAGTACGAGAATCTTCTTCATGTCAGTGCCTCCTGAGATTGTTTTTCAGTCGTTATGACCTTCATGAATTATAACCCATTTCATTATGCAATGTCAACAAGAAAATTGTCCTTCCCGCAGCTTTTATAGTTTTTCCATGCATTTCTTTTGCACTCCTCCCATATCGCCGCGACGATTTGCCGGAAATCTGACACAATGTGTTTCCCCTCCTACTTGCGCGAATCGTCGTTTTACGGTACAATAGACGCAGAAGCCGCCGCGCCGCAGCGATACGCGGGCGGAATTGCAATCCCACATCCAAAGGAGGAAACCCCCATGTACACCGAGAAGCGCGCCTGGTGGAAGGAGGCCGTCGTCTATCAGATCTATCCCCGCAGCTTCGCCGATTCCAACGGGGACGGCATCGGCGATCTGAACGGCATCACCGCCCACCTCGACTACCTGAAGACGCTGGGCGTGGACGTCATCTGGTGCAGCCCCGTATACGCCTCCCCCAACGACGACAACGGCTACGACATCTCGGACTATCGCGCCATCATGCGGGAGTTCGGCACGATGGAGGATTTCGACCGCATGCTGGAGGGCATTCATGCCCGGGGCATGAAGCTGGTGATGGACCTGGTGGCCAACCACACTTCCGACGAGCACCAGTGGTTCGTGGAGAGCCGCAAGAGCAGGGACAACCCGTACCGCGACTTCTACATCTGGAGGGACGGCAGGGACGGCGGCGCGCCCAACAACTGGGGCTGGTGCTTCTCCGGCTCCGCCTGGGAGTACGACGAGGCCACCGGGCAGTACTACATGCACCTGTTCAGCAAAAAGCAGCCGGATCTCAACTGGGCCAACCCGAAGGTGCGCGACGAGATCTTCGACATGATGACCTGGTGGTGCGAGAAGGGCATCGACGGCTTCCGCATGGATGTCATCGGCATGATCGGCAAGGAGAGCTTCGAGGACGGCGCGGTGGCGCCCGGCGCGCTGTACGGCGACGGCGGCCCCTTCTACCAGCACACGGAGACCACGCACAGATACCTCCGGGAGATGCGGCAGCGCGTGCTGGACAAGTACGATCTCATCACCATCGGCGAGGCCGGCGGCGGCACGGCGGACGCCATCCGCTATTCCAACGTCGAGGGCACCGAGCTGAACATGACCTTCGGCTTCGAGCACACGGACGGCATCAACGACGGCAACGAGATGGGCAAGTGGTCCGACCACGGCTCCCCGCTGGCCGAGGTGCGCGAGGTGATGAACCGGTGGGAGCTGGATCTCCAGGGCAGGGCCTGGAACACCGTGTACATGTCCAACCACGACCAGCCCCGGCAGGTCAGCCGCTTCGGCAACGACAGCCCGCTGTGGCGCGAAAAGAGCGCCAAGATGCTGGGCACGCTTCTGCACATGATGCGCGGCACGCCCTTCGTCTACCAGGGCGAGGAGCTCGGCATGACCAACATCTACGTCAAATCCATCGAGCAGTACAAGGATGTGGAGGTGTTCAACGCCTGGCGCCAGTGGGTGGAGTCCGGCCGCGTGGACGCCCAGGACATGCTGCGCTGGTACGCAAAGATCGCCCGCGACAACGCCCGCACGCCGATGCAGTGGAGCGCCGCGCCGAACGCCGGCTTCACCACCGGCACGCCGTGGATCGACGTGAACCCCAACTACCTGTCCGTCAACGCGGAGGCGGAGCTGGCGGACCCGGACAGCGTGTTCCACTACTATCGGAAGCTGATCGCGCTGCGCCACGCCCACGACGTCATCGTCTACGGAGACTTCGTGCCGCTGCTGGAAGACGATCCCAGCGTGTACGCCTACCGCCGCACGCTGGACTGCCAGGAGCTGACCGTGCTGTGCAACTGGACCGACCGCACCGCGCCCTGCGCGCTGTCCGGCGACGCGCTGGGCGAGGAGCTGATCTCCAACTACCCGTCGCACCGGGCGGGCTTCCTGTATCCCTACGAGGCCCGCGTGCTGCTGAAAAGGGCGTAACCCTTAACGGCGCGAGGGGGAGCTTCCCGATTCCGGGAATCTCCCCCTCGCTTTGCGTCCGACAAGCCGCTTCGGCGCCGTCCAAGGCGGTTCACGCGCCTGACCTGGTCTTTGACCCCACACTCGCCTGCTGGCTGGTTCGCTCCTAAGGACTCTGCCTCCCCACTACTGCAGCTCTCGAACAGAATATCGTTTCGGCAGGACTTACCTCTAAGCCGCACCATGCTCACCGGAATTTTCCCGGCTTACGTGGATCGTTTCGCCTGCGACTGGCATCGACTTGCAACCACAGACGCGCGTGAACCACAGCTTCATTATAAGAAATCCCCCTGAAATCGTCAAGGGGATTTTGTCTGCCTCTGCGAATCTGCGCCCGAGACGTCCAGTCACCGGATGTCGTTCAGATCGTAGGGCGTGTTCTGGTAGACGAAGTAGTTCAGCCAGTTGGAGTACAGCAGGTTGGCGTGCGCCCGCCAGGTGACCCTCGGCGGCCGGGTATCGTCGTCGTAGGGATAGTAGTTCTCCGGCACGTCGATGGGCAGGCCGAGATTTTTGTCCCGCAGGTACTCCCGCTCCAGCGTGTCCGGGTCGTATTCCGCGTGGCCGAACACGAAGACCTGCCGCCCGCCGAAGGTCTGCACGGCATACACCCCCGCCCGGGGCGACGAGGCCAGGATCTTCAACGCGGGCACGTCCTCGATGTCCTCCCGGCGCACGGTGGTGTGGCGGGAATGGGGCGCCATGAAGACGTCGTCAAAGCCCCGGAACAGTATCGACTGCTTGCGCTCCACGATGTGGTGGAACACGCCGAACAGCTTGCGCTCCAGCGGCACCTTCCGGATGCCGTAGTGGTAGTACAGCGCGGCCTGCGCGCCCCAGCAGATGTGGAAAGTGGAGTGCACGTGGGTCTTGGACCACTCCATGATCTCACAGAGCTCGTCCCAGTAGTCCACCTCTTCGAAGGGGAGGTGCTCCACCGGCGCGCCGGTGATGACCATGCCGTCGTAGCGGTTGTCCCGCACCTCGTCAAAGTTCTTGTAGAACGCCAGCATGTGCTCCTGGGAGACGTTCTTCGCCTCGTGGGAGGACACCTGCAGAAGCTCCAGCTCCACCTGCAGCGGCGTGTTGCCCAGCAC
>JAFWBZ010000060.1 GCA_017537105.1 Clostridia bacterium
GGGTAAGGGTGCGTTTCACCTGATCGTATGCGACCTGCCCTACGGCGTCCGGCACGACGCGCAGCTGGAGCCTGCTGCGCGAAGCGGCAGGAACTGGCTGGAGTCGCTGACTGCGCGATCCCTGGCGGGCTTTCGGGAGCTGCTGAAGCCCGGCGGTGCGGCGGCGCTCTCCTTCAACGCCCAGACTTTCCCGCTGGAGAAGGTTCGCGGGCTGATGGAGGCGGCGGGGCTCGAGGTAATGCGCGGCGGTCCCTACGACGGCTTTGAGCACTGGGTGGAGCAGGCCATCACCCGGGATGTCGCGATTTGCAAGAGGACGAAGTGACGACACACCAGTGGAGGTACACATGGATTATCAATCCCTGCACATGAAGACCGTGGTGGAGCTGAAGAAGCTGGCGAAGCTCATGGGGGTGCGCGTGCCGGCAGGCACCAACAAGGATGCACTCGTCGAAAGGCTGCTGGAGGCGGACGCCGCGTCCTCCGCGAAGGAGCCGCCCAAGGCAAAGCCGGAGCCCGCTTCTGAAGTACACGCCGAAAAGTCGGCGCCTGCCCCGGATGCCCCCACCGAGAAGCCGGCGCCCAGGCGCCGCGGCAGGCCGCCCAAGGCGAAGCCGGAAGCCGCGGGCAATCCGGAAAACAAGGCGCCGAAGCCGGCGAGGGGGGCGAGGGCGAAGAAAGCCGAATCCGGACCGGCCAAGCCCGTCGCGCCGGAGGCGGAGAGCGCAGCGCCCGTCAGGCCCGAGCCGAAGGAGGCCAAGGAAGTCGAGGCGCCGAAGTCCGCTGCACCGGAGGCGCCGGGCACGGCCGGCAATCGGGTGGTAGATTCTTCCGAGGGGCAGCCGGCGCAGGCCGCGACGGAGGCCGCGCCCGAAGCGCAGCAAGCTGCGCAGGCGCGTCGTCCGATGGGGACACCGTCGAACGTGCTGCACCGCACGGCGTCGGAACAGCAGGCTTCCGCACCCGCGACTTCAGAGCGTCGCACGTTCCTCCGACAGCCCGCCGCGCGCGCGGCGCAGGAGTCGACTCCCCAGCGCCGGCCCGCTCCCGGGTATGTCAACCGGGGATTTGTTCGCGCCGCGAACGGGGGTGACAGGGCACCGCAGGCGGCGGGCGAAGGCGCGAACCGACCGGTGCAGCGCGCGGTCAATCCGCGCTTCGCGCCGCAGCGGCAGCCCGCGAGATTCCCGTCTACGGAGGCGGTCGAGGCGGCGAAGTCCCAGGAGCCCCAGGAGAGCACGTCCCTTCGGGAGCGGTGGGAGCCGCTCAATGAAGCGGAGCGCAGGGGCCCGATCCCCGCGGCAGCGGAGCCGACGATATCCGCGGAGGAAGCGGACGGCGCGGGCGTGCTGGAGATTCAGCCGGACGGCTACGGTTTCCTGCGGGCGGAGAACTGCCTGCCCGGCCCCAATGACATCTACATCTCCATCGCCCAGATCCGCCGGTTCAACCTGCGCATGGGCGACTACGTGGTGGGCAAGACCCGTCCCCAGCGCGAGGGCGACCGATACAGCGCCATGCTGTACATCCATTCCGTCAACGGTGAACCGCCGGAGAACGCCGCCAGCCGCCCGCGATTCGAGGACCTGGTGCCGATCTATCCGGACGAGCGGTTCCGGCTGGAGTCGCCGACGCCCCAGGGGAAGGGCGACTTTTCCCTGCGCCTGGTGGACATGCTGGCGCCCATCGGAAAGGGCCAGCGCGGCATGATCGTGTCCCAGCCCAAGGCGGGCAAAACCACGCTGCTCAAGAAGATCGCCAACGCCATCACCGCCGGCTATCCGGACATCCAGCTGATCGTGCTGCTGATCGACGAGCGCCCCGAGGAAGTCACCGACATGAAGCGCTCGATCGACGGCGAGGTGGTCTATTCCACCTTTGACGAGGCGCCGGAAAACCACGTGCGAGTGTCCGAGATGGTGCTCGAACGCGCCCAGCGCCTGGTGGAGATGGGCAAGGACGTGGTGGTGCTGATGGATTCCATCACGCGCCTGGCGCGGGCCTACAACCTGGTCATCACGCCCACGGGCCGAAGCCTCTCCGGCGGCCTGGACCCGGGAGCGCTCTTCAAGCCCAAGCGCTTCTTCGGCGCAGCGCGCAACATCGAAAACGGCGGCAGCCTCACCGTCATCGCCATGGCGCTGGTGGAGACGGGCAGCCGCATGGACGACATCATCTTTGAGGAGTTCAAGGGCACGGGCAACATGGAGCTGCATCTGGACCGCAAGCTGTCGGACAAGCGCGTATTTCCCGCCATCGACATGCTGCGCTCGGGAAC
>JAFWBZ010000061.1 GCA_017537105.1 Clostridia bacterium
CGCCCTTCGGGGCTGTCGCCTGCGCGCCGTGCCGCCGGCAGCCTGCGCGTGATCCGCCCCCAGCACGCTTTCGCTGAAGGGATCCCTGGCGTGTGCGGACAGCTCCGCGGCTGCTCTCTCGGCTCTGCCCTGGCGGGAGGCACGAGCGCGCCTCGGAACGGCTTCTTCCTCGAACTCCTGTTCGATATAGCGGGCATCCTGACGGCTCTCCCGGCGCTCGCGCGCGGTATCCGCGCGACCGGAGAACCAGCCGACGATCCGACCCATGCGGCCTGTGGCCGTGAGGCAGAGTATGATCAACACCATCGCCGCGATAAATCCGCCGGCAACGCCCAGATAGCGATAGAATGGCCACGCAAGCAGCGCGCCCAGGGCGCCGCCGCCCTTTCCATAGCCGTAGGATTTCGATACGAAATTGGTAAACCCGGAAATGGTCATGCGCTCAAGGCGTATGCGCTCGGCAAAAAACACGTGCACGGCGGCAAACAGCGCCAGAACCATCGCGAGATCGAGGATCATCTTCCATACGGGTGGATTTTTCCCACGCACCGCAAGGATGCACAGCACGCCTGCCCAGGCGACAACCAGGGGCAGCGCAACGGACAGGCTGCCGCCCAGTCCGCGCATGACGTCCCGAATGGCGCCCATGGCGGTTCCCTGCTGCGGCGCGGCCACGGCGATGTAAAACAGCAGCACGGCCGCACCGAAGCACGCGATGGCGGCCAGGATCAAAAGCGGCGTGCGCGAGGCGGCGTACTGTTCCTCATATTGTCTTCTCTTCATATTCCGTACAGGCATTCATTCCTCCGATATTTCCATGGGATGGGCCACGGTGTATATTCTATTCTATGCACACTGTCCCGGCAAAAGGCGGGCAGCGCGAGACGTTTCCAAACGCGAAAACTCCCATCTGCCCCGTTTTGCTGTGGACAGATGGGCATTTTCGATCGCATTTTGCGCGGAAATCAGCCGCCAATCAGCGTTTTCACCATGGTATTGACGTTCAGTATATCCATGCGCATGACAAAGTTCAACAGCACCGAGCTGTTCTTCAACCCTTCGGTAAATTCCGGCGCCACGATCTGCGCCACGGCGGGCAGCAGATTCAGCACCAGTATGACCACCACCAGGCCGCGCACCAGGCCCAGCACGCCGCCGATGATCCAGTCAAAGCCGCGCACCAGGGGGAAGGAGATGACGTGGTCCAGCAGGTTGACCACCAGGGAGGCCAGCACATACAGCGCGATAAAGCAAAGCACGAATGCCGCCACGTTGAACACCGCCTGCCAGATGGTCTGATCCAGGTAGTCCGCCAGCGTGGTGATGCCCAGATTCTGGAACATCTGCGAGCGAACGTTGGCCTCAAAGGCCTTGGAGATGACCGAAAGGTTGCTGGACACCGAGGCGATGGCGCTCTGGATCGCCGCTTCGCCGCCGGCAATCACCTCCGAGACGGCGGTCATCGCCTGCTGATGGGAGGCAAAGAAGGATTCCGGCTCCAGATACTGGTTCAGCACCGCCATCAGCGTCTGATTTGAAAGCGCCATATTGGCCACCGCAGGATAGAACTGCCGGGCGCCGTACCACGCCGCGACAAATCCGATGGTCCCAAGAAAGGATGTGATGGAGCCGCGATACATGCCCGATATCAAATAGAAGGCAAGTATGGCGATGATGATGATATCCAATAGATTCATTGTCTGCCCCTCCATTGTGCTTCAGAGATTCCTGTTTTTCTCATTTTTCCCCGTTTTTTCCGCGTTATGCGAGACTCAGGAGATAGATGGTGTTGCCGTTGCCCAGCACCGCGCAGCTGTCCCGGGTCACGCCGTAGACCTTGTCAAACTGCAGCGGCAGACGATAGGCGCTGACTTCCGCCTTGCCCTGTTCGGCAATCATCACGTAGCCCTCCGTGGAAAAGCCGAAGACTCGGTTGTTCCTGACCACCAGCGACTGCGCGCCGTAGGGCATGCGGACCTGCTGGTCCAGATTGGCCCGAATCATGCGCACATCCCGCATGCCTTCCTTGGCGTCGTACTGATCGTTGGGCACGAAGGCCATGATCGGGTTGTCCACCGATCCGTCCAGCGCCGCCATATACCACCCGTACACCAGCCTGCGGCGGCTCTTGTCCTCGCTGCCGGTATAGTCGTAGACCTTCAGGTAGGTATCGCCCGCACAGCAGAAGTACGACGACTGGAACACGACGCCATACATCAGCTGCTCGTTGTCGTGGATCATACCCACGCGCTCCTTGCCGGGGCGATAGGTGTTTACCGTGCAGCTCGGCACCGTTCCGCTGGAGTCCAGGCTCATGACCCACATTAGAGATCCCTTAGAAAAAAAACCGTAATCGATGACGGTCTGGTGGGTGAGCGTAATGCTGTTCACCTTTCGACCGCCTTTTTCCATCAGGACAATCGTGCTGTCGTGTTCCGGACCCAGCAAGACCGCGGTGTAGCGCTCTCCCATCCTGGCGGAGAGCACGCTCGCGTCCATGTTGCCGGAAAAGGTGGTGGTTCCCGTGTCGGAATCGATCAGCGTCAGGGAATCCTCCGACCAGGCCGCCACGCCATAGTCCGTCGCGTCAAAATCTGCGTTCTTTCCTATTAAATACGACCATTTGACCTTCGCGTCTGTCGTCACAGAGCCGATGGAACTGCCATCGTAATACACAAAGCCGTCTTCGACTACCTCGAGTCCGAGGTTGGACGCGATCTCTATGGTTTTGTATTCGTAGGCGCTCTTGCGGGAGGCGCCGGAGATCAGGCGCGCCCCAAGGTACGCAACGATACAGACAAAAACAACGATCAGCAGGGCGATTGCCCATGGAAGGCGCGTATTCCGCTTTCTATCCATGCAATCCTCCTGCGGCAACAGGGGAATACTTTTTCCCTTCAACTTCGGATATTTTTCCCTTGTATGCCATACCATTTCATATTATAATAGAATATACACCGTGTTTCAACGATGCTTCTGTGACAAAACCGGGAAAAAAGCGGACAAATCCGCATAGAATTTCACTTTTCAATCATATTGTCCTGGCAAAGGTTATTTGCACGGACGGGAGAAAAGGCAGCAATTCCATGCGAAGCGCCATGTATTTCCGAACCGGTGCACGGAAGAGACTTATTCCTTCCGTAATGCATCTTTTTGTCATATTTTCTTCATAATGAGGTCATAATATCAATGAAATCTGTCAAAAAGAAGGGAAGGCAGCGCAGGCGTGTGGCACTCTGGGTTTTCCTTGCCCTCTTGATCCTTCTGATCGGCCTGCTCGGCTATGGCGCAATCAACGCTTCCACGCTATATGTGCGCCGTGCGGAGGTGTATGTACCGGACCTCCCCTCTTCATTTGAAGGACTGAAGCTGCTGTATGTCTCGGACATCGACATCTGTGGCATCAACACGGCGGAGAGAGCGGCGGAAGCGATCAACCGCCTGCAGGAACTGAAGCCGGACGTCCTCATTCTTGGGGGCGACTACACTTCCTACTCCTTGCTGGAACTGCTGAACCGCACGCAGGATGCGAAGGATTCCAGGGATACCTCTTCTGTCTGCGAAGAATTCTTTTCCGCAATCCGTGAATTTCCAGCCCCGCTGGGGCGCATTGCGATCGTCTCTCCCGAGGATGATGCTGCGGCGCTCGAACCTGTGATGCGGGAAAGCGGATTCCAGCCGTTGATCAACGCGTCCATCGGCCTCTCCAATGGCAGCGACAGGCTTTGGTTTGTAGGCATCTGCGACGATCACCCCTCCACCATCGCCGGGTTGAACCACTTTCAAAAGAATGATTGTGTCGTCTGCGTCGCCTACGGGCCCTCCTGCTTTCCCCAGATGATGACGCTGGAAGCCTCTGACAGCGGGCCTTGGGTCGATCTGGCGCTTGCCGGACACACGCACGGCGGACAAATCCGCTTTTTCGGAAGGAGCGCCTTTACACTGGCACAGCAGGAACAGAAGTTTCTCTCCGGCTGGAACCGCGAGACGGGCATTCCCATGCTGACCACCACGGGATTGGGCTGTGAGGCCTGCAACCTGCGATTGGGAAGCCATGCAGAAGCCTGGTTGATTGTATTGACGAATCATGAACCGGACCTTTCTGCATAAATGTTTCACGTGAAACATATTTGTGAGACCATACAGTATTGTTTCACGTGAAACATTTCTGAATCACAGCAAACTGCACTTTCATGCAGCCACAGGACAAGACCAATTGTTTCACGTGAAACAATGTGAGGAAAATGCTTTGAAAACGACCATCTGCAACATCTGTCCCAGAAATTGCAATGCGGAGCGCGGAAACATTGGAAAAGGCTTCTGCGGTATGGGCATGAACCCTGTCATTGCCCGCGCGGCTCCGCATTATGACGAAGAGCCCGTCATCAGCGGATCCAGGGGATCCGGCGCCGTGTTTTTTTCCGGATGCTCCCTGCGCTGTTGCTTTTGTCAGAATTATTCCATCTCCAGCGAACGCTTTGGCCGGGAGATCAGCGTCGATGCGCTGCGCCGCATCTACTTTCGCCTCATTGATCAGGGTGTGCACAACATCAACCTGGTCAATCCGACGCATTTCACGGAGGCCATCCTGGATTCTCTCGACGGAGACCTACCCGTCCCTGTCGTCTGGAACACCGGAGGCTATGAGAAGGTGGAAACGCTGCGGCGGCTGGAGGAAAAAGTCCAGGTTTATCTGCCGGATTTGAAGTACATCGATCCCATTACCTCACGGAAGTATTCCGCGGCGGCCGATTATTTCGACTACGCCGGTCCCGCGATCCGGGAGATGCTGCGCCAGACAGGACCTGTGGAATTGGATAAAGATGGCATCATCCGCCGCGGAGTGATCGTTCGTCATTTGATTCTTCCGGGGTGCGCGGAGGAATCCATGCGCATACTGGACTGGATCGCTGAAAATTTGGAGGGTGCGTGGGTCAGCTTAATGGCGCAATATCTACCCTTTGGCCGGGTCCAGGGCGTCGATCAGCTCGAACGAAGGCTCTTTCAGGAGGAGTACGATGCCGTCGTGGACCATCTGATGGAATTGAGCCTGGAGGACGGATTTGTGCAGGAGCTTTCCTCCTCCGACGAAAAATACATTCCTGCCTTTGACCTGACTGGGGTCGATGGAGTATAATGAAGCAGACTGACAATACTTCGGAAGTTACGCAAGATAGAGAGGAAAACGAATGGAACTGCGCTTTTCGCCGCTGTTCAGCGGCTCGAGCGGAAATGCAACCTATGTGGGCAGTGACGACGTGAATATCCTCGTGGATGCCGGGGTGTCGGGAACCCGGGTCATGCAGGAACTCAGGAAAATCGGCATCGATCCCTCCAGCCTGAACGCCATTCTTGTTACGCATGAGCACACGGATCACATCAAGGGAATCGGCATACTTTCCCGGAAATTCGATCTGCCGGTCTATGCGACGATGGGCACCTGGAACGCCATGTTTGACAAAATCGGCGTGATTTCGGAAAAAAATATAAGAATCATTGAACCGGAGCAGGACTTTTTCATCGGATCGATCGACGTGACGCCCTTTCCGATCCCGCACGACGCCGCGCAGCCCGTGGGCTATACCTTCGAGGTCAGCAGCGCAAAGCTGGCCATCGCCACCGACCTCGGATGTGTGCGCGACAGCTGGTTGAAGTACGTCATGGGTGCGGACGCAGTGATTCTGGAATCCAACTACGATCCCGATATGCTGCAGACCGGTCCCTATCCCTATGATTTGAAGCGCCGCATCATGGGCCGCCACGGACATCTCTCCAACGACGATGCCGGGGAGATCGCCGCTGAATTGGTGCGAAACGGAGCGCGCCAGGTGATTCTGGGTCACCTGAGCAAGGAAAACAACTATCCGGAGCTGGCGATGCAGTGCACCGAGCTCTCCCTGCGGCAGGCGGGAATCCTACCTTTTGAGGAGGCGCAGATCATCATTGCCTCCCGGGACGGCTGCACTGGCATGTTCAGCGTATCGGCGGAATTGCAGTGACGACGGAAGAATGCGCGGAATCGTCTTGCAAAGTACCGAAATGTGTCATTTCGCGTTGGACCGCGCCCATATGAATCAGAGGAGAACAACTATGAAACGCAGAATTGCCAACAGGCCAAAGCTGATGCGTCCGGCAGACGTGCTGATGCCGCTGGGATTCCTGACAGCCTCCCTCTTCACGCACCCGTTGACGCTGATATTCTTCCTCGCCTATGCCCTGGGCATCACACTGCTCAGTCTGGCGTCGTGCCGCGGCATTCGCATCGCCTTTGCGACCCAGCCCTCCATGAAAAAGGTATGCGGCAGTGTGAAAACTGCGCTGCTCACGCAGATGGGTGCGGCAGCGCTGTGCTGTGTGGGGTTGCTGGCCTTTGACGCCAATTTTGACTGGTCCTGCCTGTATTGGATGATTGCCGCCGGATGGGCGGTCAATATAGAACATACGTTCTATGAATACATGTATGCAACAGGTGATGGAAGCAGCGCTGCCATGACGCGGGTGCTGTCCACCGCTCTGTTTACAGCGGGGCTGATCCTCAGTGAATCAAACATGCTCTGGCTGACGGCCCTGAGCGCCCTTGCCGCTGCAATCTCCGCCGTCGTCGGCATGCTGATCGGCGGCCCGTTGAAGGGAAAGATCAACGCACAGGTGCTGCGCTGCGCGCCCCGGGCGCTGGTTCAAACCTTCCTGTATCCCGCCGCGGCCGCCGCCATTCTCCTGATCGGGCCCTTTTACGGCTCCCTCGCGCCGGTCTTTCCGGGGCTCGCGCTGTACGAGCTGTGCAAGACACCCTTTCGACGCTCGAATATGGAGTCCCGGAGCCTCCATAGGATCCTCCTGATCGCCATCGCGGTGGGCATCGCCGCGATCATCGCGGGGATGCTCCCCGTAGTCCGCGGTATTTTGAGGGATGATGTGCTTCTTTCCGGCATTCTGCTGATCGTTGCTTCGATTTGCACCTTTGCACTGTTCGGAAACCCGCGCCGCACAGCAGACTGAAAACCGCATCAAAACCACTGAAATCGAAGGCAATTCGGCGCAATCCCTCCATGTGGAGTGAAAGCGCCGAACTGCCTTTTTTGATATTATATTTTACTCTTGCTCCGCTTACTTTCCGACGCAAAAGTCTGAAAAAACCCTGTCGATGACCGCCTCCGTGGCGTTTTCTCCGGTGATCTGCCCCAACAGCTCCAGTGCCTCCCGAAGATCGATGGCGACCGTGTCCATCGGCAATCCTGCTTCGATGGCACTCACCGCCATCTCCAGCTTTTTCACGGCACCCCGGGCGATGTCTATGTGCCGCTCCGCCATCAACTGCCCGTCCTGCTCCATGGACCCCGCGATTCGCCGGGACAATTCTTCCACCAACGCTTCGATTCCCGTTCCCTCCTGGGCGGAAATCTCCATCACCATCGCATCGGTCATGGCTGCAATCTGCCTGGCTGTGATAACAGGCTGCAGATCCGTCTTGTTCAACAAAAGGATCGCACGATCATCCGCAGCCCGAATCAGCTTTTCGTCGTCCTCCGCCAGCACCTCGGAAGAATCAATGACAATGAGAAGAACGTCCGCGCGGTCGGTAGCCAGCTTCGCGCGATCCACACCGATTCTCTCAATGGGGTCCTCCGTGCTTCGCAGGCCGGCGGTATCGGAGAGCTCCGCCATGACGCCGCCGATCATCACGCGCTCCGTGAGCACATCGCGGGTCGTGCCCGGAATATCGGTCACGATGGCGCGCTCCTGGTGCAGCAGCGCGTTCATCAGCGACGACTTTCCCACGTTGGGTCGTCCCGCCAGCACGATGGAGGCGCCCTCCCGGAGCAGCCGCGCGCGCCGGGGATCGCACCGCAGGCGAATCTCCTCGATCAGGCTCCGCAGCTTCCCGACCAGCTCCTCCGACGCGGCTTCCTCCTCGACCTCCTCCGGAAAATCGTCGGAAGCTTCGATCAGCGCCATCAGGCCCGTGAGGCGCCCGGAGACCTCCCTGACAAAGCCGGAGACACCTCCTTCCAGCTGTCGCACCGAGGCGCGCGCCGCCGCCACGGAGTTCGCGCCGATCAGCTGCATCACCGCCTCGGCCCGGGACAGGTCGATGCGACCGTTGAGAAAGGCCCTCCGGGTGAACTCACCTGGCTGGGCCATTCGCGCGCCGAGCTCCAGCGCCCGCTCCAGCACCGCCTGGGCGCTGACCGTGCCGCCGTGGCAATGGATCTCCGCCACGTCCTCCCGGGTATAGGTGGAGGGCGCACGCATCATCACGGCCATCACCTCGTCGATGACCTCGCCGCGCGCGTCCACCGCACTTCCATACATCAGACGATGGGACTCAAAGAAGTCCCGCGATTTCGCGGGACAAAACATAGCTTTCAGGATTCTTTCGGCCTTATCGCCGCTCAGGCGCACGATGGCGATGCCTCCGGCGCCCCGGGCCGTGGCGACGGCCGCAATGGTTTCACACATGGCATTTTCTCCCGCCGATCAATGGGACGGTCGATCGTCGATTCAACGCTATGCCGTCGCGCCCGTGCGCACGGGAAGCACCAGATGCACGTAGTCGGAATCTCCCACGGGGGTGATGATGCAGGGGGAGATGGCGTTGTTCAGGTTGATCTCGATCTGCTCGGCATCGATGTAGCGAACCACGTCGGTGAGGTATTTGACGTTGAAGGCGATGTTCAGATCGGCGCCCTCCTGCTGGATTTCCAGCTTTTCAAACACGTCTCCGATCTGGGAATGGGACTCGATGGCCATCTCGCCGCCCGCGATCTTCAGAATCAGGAGGTTATTGTTGCCCTCCCGGGCGATCAGCGCAGCGCGGTCGATGCCCTTGCGGAAGGGCTCGAGGTCGACCACCACCCTCGTGGCGAAGCGCGGAGGAAGGATCTGGCGGTATTGCACGTACTCGCCCTCGACGAGTATGACGAAGATCTCGGTCTTCTCCAGCCGGATGTGCAGCTTGTTGCCGCCGAAGGAGAGGCTGGCAAAGGCCTCGGGATCGTCGGACAGCAGCTTTCCGATATCTCCCACGGCCCGACCGGGAATGATCGCGGAGAAGTTTTCCAACACGTCGGAGATCTTTGCGCGGCGCAGCGCCAGGCGGAAGCCGTCCAGCGCCACCATGGTGACGTCTCCTCCGGCGATCTCCAGCAGGCAGCCGGTCAGCACCTCGCGCATGTCCTCCACGGCAATGGCGAACTCCGTCTTTTGAATCATGTCCTTGAGCATGTCCTGGGGAAGGGAGATCTCGCGCTCATTGTCCAGCTGCGGCAGGGCGGGATAGAGGTCGGCATCCTGTCCGGCGATGTTGGTCCGGGAACCGGATCCGCGCACGGTGAACACGAAGCGTTCGTTCATGTCGATCTCGATGTCACCTTCGGACAGCCGGCGGATCACCTCATTGAACAGCTTTCCGGGCACAACGCCGCGCCCTTCCTCTTCAACCTCGGCCTCCACGCGGGTGACGATGGTGATTCTCTCGTCGGAGCAGGTAAGAATGACCTCGTTTGCCTCCGCTTCAATCAGCACGCCCTCCAGAATCTGGTTCGGCGTGCGGCTGGGCAGCGCCTTGGTGGCGATTTGCAGGCCGTCTATCAGGTTGTTTGCAGAACATCTGAATCGCATGGCAGGTTCCTCCCGTATTATTGTATCTATCTCTATAAGTTATTCTATAAAAGACGCAGTAGTAGGGCTGTGGAAGCTGTGGAAAGGTGGGCAAATGTCCCATTCCCCGGCACTTTTCGCGTGTGGAAAAGTGTGGGCAGAATGTGGAAAGCGGGGGATTTCCTGTGGAAATCAGCTGCCCTCCACGAGCTTCATCAGCTCTTCCACACGCCGCTTGAAGGCAAAATCTGCGGCGATGGCGTCGGCAACCTTGTCGCATCCGTGCAGGACGGTGGTGTGGTCGCGGTCTCCAAAGGCCCGGCCGATGGAGGTGGTGGACATGTCGGTCATTTCCCGGCAGATGTACATGGCCACCTGTCGCGGCGTGGCGATTTCGCGGCTTCTGCGTTTTCCGGTAATGTCCTCGGCGGTGACGCCGTACTTGTCCGCCACCACAGAGATGATCAGCTCCGCGGTCACCTTGCGGGCCTCCTGGGTTTTGACCAGGTGATTCAGCGCATTACTGGCCAGCTCCAGCGTGATGGGCGTTCCCATCAAGTGCGAGTGGGCGTCCAGGCTGGTGAGACTGCCTTCCAGTTCCCGGATGTTGGAGCTGACGTGTCGGGCGATGTATTCCAACACCTCATAGGGTACCTCAATGCCCTCCTCGTCGGCCTTCTGCTTCAGTATGGCCACGCGCGTCTCGAAGTCCGGCTTTTGTATGTTCACGATCAGTCCCCACTCGAAGCGGGAGCGGAGGCGCTCCTCGATCTCGGGAATCTCCTTGGGCGGACGGTCGGACGAAATGATGATTTGCTTCTTGTTGCCGTGCAGGTCATTGAAGGTATGAAAGAATTCCTCCTGGGTGGCCTTGGTTCTGGAGAGAAACTGTATGTCGTCCACCATCAGCACGTCCACATTTCTGAGCTTGTTGCGCAGCTCCGCGGTCCGCTTGCGGGCAATGGCGTCGATCAGCTCGTTGGTGATGGTCTCGCTGGTCATCAGCAGCACGTTGGCGCTGGGATTGATGCGGGTGATGTAGTTGCCGATGGCGTTCATCAGGTGGGTCTTTCCCAGTCCCACGCCGCCATAGATGAACAGGGGGTTGTAGACCTCACTGGGCTCCTCGGCCAGAGCCAGGGAGGCCGCGTAGGCAAAGCTGTTGGAGGCGCCGACGACGAAGTTTTCAAAGGTGTATTTCTCGTTCAGCGTCGATGCCTCAAGCTTGTCCCTGATCTTCGCAACTTCTTCCTGCGTGTAGAACTCCAGCTGGTATTTCCGTTCAAATACCATATCGATGGTGGAGAGCAGTATCGTTCCATATCGGCTCTGCATGTGCTGGAGGCTGAACGCATTCTGTCCGACGATAATCAGCTTGTCAGCGGTGACGGCATACAGGCTCAGCGTCTTGAACCAGGCGTTGAAGGAGGGGCCGTCCAGATTTTCCTTCAGCAGCTGCATGGCGCGATCCCAGCAGGCCTTTTGATCGGGGGTGTAGTTCATGGCGTATCTCCGTAATCGATGTAGGGAAAGCGGCGCCTTTCGCACCGGTGCGCACTGTCCGTCCGCGCACTTATCCACAAATTGTGGATAAATGGGTGTGGATAGATCGGAAATGCTGTGCATAACGACAGCACACCCACATGCAGACAATAACTCAAGTTTATTTTAGCATTTTGACGATCCAATTTCAAGCGAACGCAGGAGGATATCAAAATTTGTTCATTGGAATGACAAAAGCCCCCGATTTTTGAAGACTTGCTTCAGGCTTCGGAGGCTTTTGTTCTACCCCTGCATGGGATTCAGGGCTTTGCGTACTTGTAGATCTGCTCCAGAACAGCGTCGATGCCGTTGGCTGTGGGTTCGTTGTCCATGGCCTCATAGAGCGTCCCGCGCTCGTGATAGAGCTTTACGATGGCGTCCGTCAGCGTTTCAGGCGTCATGTCCTCCTGCATCAACACGTGGCTCAGGCCGCGGGCGCGGAAGGACTCGGCGTTGAGAATCTGATCGCCCCGGCTGGCACTCTTCGGATAGGGAATCAGCAGCGCGGGCTTCCTGGCGGCCAGGATCTCGCACAGCACATTGGCGCCGGCGCGGGAGACGATGATGTCGGAGCAGGCGTAGGCGTCGGCCATCTCCTCGTTCAGGTATTCGCACTGAACGTACTGGTCCGTACCGGTATAGCTGTCGTTGACGTTGCCCTTTCCCACCAGATGCAGGATCTGAAAGGTCTCCAGCAGCTGCGGCAGTGCCTTCCAGATGGCTTGGTTGATGGCCTGCGCGCCGGAGGATCCGCCGACTACCATCAGCACGGGAAGACTCTCGTTGAAGCCGAAGCGCCTGAGACCGTCCTTGCGGCTGCCGGAGAGGATTTCGGGGCGAATGGGCGTACCGGTATGTATGCCCTTGCCGTTGGTGTATTGAATCGCCTCCGGAAACGTGCAGCACTCCACCTTGGCGATGGGCGCACAGAGCTTGTTGGCCAGGCCGGGTGTCATGTCCGACTCGTGGATGACTACGGGCACGCCATTCAATTTGGCACCGTAGACCACGGGAACCGACACGAATCCGCCCTTGGAAAAGACCACGTTGGGTTTGACGCTGCGGATGATGCCCGTCGCCTGTCGAATGCCGCGCAGTACGCGGAAGGGATCGGAAAAGTTTTTCCAGTCAAAGTAACGCCTGAGTTTTCCCACGGAGATCGTATAGAAATGGACGCCGGAGACCTTGGAAATCAGCTCCTGTTCGGCGCTGTCGGCCGCACCGATGTAGCTGACCTCCCAGCCGTCATCCTGAAGCTTTGGTATCAGTGCCAGATTCGGCGTGACGTGGCCGGCCGTTCCGCCGCCAGTCAGGACAATCTTTTTCATTGATCCGCGAATTCCTCCGTCTTGAAAGAAAAATCCAACCGCTTAGCATTATAGCATGCGATAATGCAGATCTTTTTAGCTGGAGGTTAAGAAAATGAGCAAAAAAAGGAGGATAAGCCTTTTGTTTTTCTGTAAAATGGTATACAATAGAGTTGGATAGATGGAAGGGTGCACTATTGGAGGTTCAGACGAATGAGTTATCAGGCATTGTATCGCGCGTGGCGCCCGGATACATTCTCGGAGATTGTCGGCCAGGACGCCATCACGCGCACGCTGCGGCGACAGGTGGTCACCGGGCGGATCGCCCATGCGTATCTGTTTTGCGGCACGCGTGGCACGGGCAAGACCTCGGCGGCCAAGGTGTTCTCCCGGGCGATCAACTGCCTGAATCCGAAGGACGGAGATCCCTGCGGGGAATGCGAAATCTGCAGGACGCTCAAGCAGGAGAGCTGCATGGACGTGGTGGAGATCGACGCAGCCTCCAACAACGGCGTGGATGAAATCCGGGACCTCCGGGAGAAGATCAAGTATCCCCCGGCGGTGACGCGATACAAGGTGTACATCATCGACGAGGTGCACATGCTCTCCACGGGCGCCTTCAACGCCCTGCTCAAGACGCTGGAGGA
>JAFWBZ010000062.1 GCA_017537105.1 Clostridia bacterium
CGAGGACCCGGCGGTGTTGGACGCCTTCGCTCGCTCCGTGGACAGCGCCGCAGTGTACCTGAACTGCTCCACCCGCTTCACCGACGGCGGAGAGTTCGGCCTCGGCTGCGAAATGGGCATCTCCACCCAGAAGCTCCACGCCCGCGGGCCCATGGGCCTGGAGGAGCTGACCACCTACAAGTACATCGTCCGCGGCCATGGGCAGGTGCGGTAAAGCCCATTCGTCCTCAGCTGCGCGCTCACCTTCCGTGGGCCGCAGCTGTTTTTTGATCCTGCCAGTGGATTTCCCCGGAAAAAATCACCGCATCAATGGTAGACTTTGCCTGCCAGTTATGATATACTTTTATTTGTGTAAGTGTGTCCGCCGTTTGTCTATGGGCAAGTGTCCCGTGCGAATGGCACATCGCCTTTCACGGCGTGCAGACGCTGTGATCGGCATTCTGAAGGAGATTTCAGCATGAGCGATCATCCCGCAAAATGGCTGCAGGCGCTGCAGGAGCGTTCCAAGGCGCTGCAGGAGCGCTCCAGGCGCCTCGTAGGACGGATGGAAATCGGCAGATTGCGAAGCCGTCCCCGTCAGGACGAGGCCGAGAGTGACCCCGCTGTCGCGGAAAACCCGGAGACGGCAGCGCAACCCGCAACGCCTAAAGATTCGCTCTTTCCGAAGCTCCAGCGCGCACCGGAGCGCATGCAGGAATTCGACAATCGCATGTTCGTCCTCTGCCGGGAGCAGGTCGAGGGCCGCGGGGAGGACTTTTATCTGGCCGCCCACTGCGAAAAGCACATCGCCCTGGGGGCCTTCGACGGATGCGGCGGCAGCGGCGCGAAGGTCTATTCCCACCTGGACGGCCACACCGGCGCCTGGGCGGCCTCCCGGGCCGCCGCGCTGGCAGCGCGGGACTGGTTTCTCGATCCGTCTCAGGATGGCGACCTTGCCGCCTGCATCGCCGACGCCCTGCACGCCTGCAAGGCGGGCGACGCCGCCGGCCAACTGCTGATGGGCAGTCTGAGCCGGGAATTCCCCACCACCGTTTCGATGTTCGTCAAGGCAATGGATGCCGGGGAAACCGACTTCTACTGGTGCGGGGATTCCCGCTGCTATGTGTTGGACGACCAGGGACTGCACCAGGTGACCGCGGACGACAGCGCCATCCAGGACGCCATGCAGAACCTGCGGGAAGACGCGCCCATGACCAATGTCGCCTGCGCATCTCGCCCATTTTCGCTGCACTGCGTCCGGCGGAACCTCGACAGACCCTCGATAATCCTCGCCGCCACGGACGGATGCTTCGGCTACCTTCCCTCCCCGATGGCCTTTGAGCGGCTGCTGCTGGAGACGCTGAGCCGCGCGTCCGGAATCCAGGACTGGAAGCGCAGGATCGATGCGCGCATCCGCGAGGTTTCGGGGGACGATTACACGCTCGTCGCGTGGGTACATCGCTTCGGATCCTTCCGGGAAATGAAGCGCGCCCTCCATCGGCACCTCACCGCCCTCGAACGCGCATACTTCCAGGCTGACGTCCCGGAGGAGGCGCTGTTCGCGCAGTGGGAGGACTACAAAAAAGGCTATGAGCGCATGCTGCCGGAGCGGCCGGCAGACGGCGAAAGAGGATGACCATGAAGAACATCAACGGGTATGCACTGTACAACGTGCTGCGGACGACGAACAGCGGCTTTTCCAAGTGGGGCTTTGCAGAGAAGGGCGGAAAGAGCCACTTCATCAAGGAATTCATCGACCCCATCTGGCCGGTGTGCCAGGACATGCTGGACCCAGCCATGGTCGAGCACAAGAAGCAGATCTGCGAGGAATACGAACAACGCAGCAAGCTGCTGTATCGGGTCATCAACGACAGCTCCGACGGCAACCTGGTCCGCATCGAGGACTTCTTTCGCTGGGAAAGCCACTACTATCTGGTCATGGAGAAGGTGGACGCCATCAGCCTCGATGAAGTCAGGCGCATCGCGGTGGACGACAAGCTGCGCATCTGCAAGGCGCTGGTCCACTGCCTGGGCCGGCTGCACGCCGCCGGGATCGTCCACGCGGACATCAAGCTGGACAACATCCTCTTCCGAAAGCTGCCCTCCGGAAAGGTAACGGCCAAGCTGATCGACTTCGACAACTGCTTCTGGGAGAAGCAACCTCCGAAGCCCGACGAGGAGATCCATGGCGACCTGGTCTACATGGCCCCGGAGACCTTCGTGATGATGCAGAACGAGGAGGGCACGATCGATCGGGCCATCGATGTCTTCGCCCTGGGCATCGTGTTCCACCAGATCTTCTCCGGCGCGCTTCCTTCCTTCGACACCGCGAGCTACGATTACCCCTTCGAGGCGGTGCTGGACGGCGCGCGCCTGGAGATCAGCGATGCGATCCCCGGAAAATGGCGGGAATTGATCGCGCGCATGACCGAGGGAAGCCGCGAGAGCCGGATCAACCTCCGGGAGGCGGAGGCCATTCTGAAGGGCGAGTCCGGAAAGCCCTCGGAGCCGGAAACCGTGCCAGTCCCCGGTCCGATACCGGAACCGGCGACCCCGGTGGAAACTCCGGCGGAGCCCACATCGTTTTTTGCGCCTGCGGGCGATCTGTAATATCAACGCGACTGAGGAGGAAAGTAACCATGGCGCTCAAGATGACCTACAATGTGGACATGTGCTTTTGCATCGACGCGACCGGCAGCATGGGGCCCGTCATCTCCAGGGTAAAGGAGAACGCCCTCTCCTTTTACAAGGATGTGACCCAGGAGATGGAGCGCAAGCAGAAGAGCCTCAACAGCATGCGGGTGCGCGTCATCGTATTCCGCGACTACGTGGCCGACGAGGAGCCGATGATGGCCACGAAGTTCTTCGAGCTTCCCGCCCAGGCCGCCCAGTTTGAGGCGTGCATCAACAGCATCGAAGCCAAGGGCGGCGGCGACGAGCCCGAGGACGGCCTGGAGGCGCTGGCCTACGCCATTCGCTCCGACTGGACCAAGGAGGGCACCAAGCGCAGGAATGTGATCGTGGTCTGGACGGACGCCTCCACCCACGAGATCGGCTACGCCAAGAGCCAGCCCAAGTATCCCAAGGGCATGCCCAAGGACTTCAACGAGCTGACCCAGTGGTGGGGCGACAGCCAGATGGAACCCTACATTAAAAACGCTGCGAAGCGCCTGGTGCTGTTCGCGCCCAACGCGCCCTACTGGCAACACGTCACCTCCACCTGGAACAACGTCATCCACTATCCGTCCACCGCGGGCAAGGGCCTCGCAGAGTACACCTACAAGGAGATCGTCGACGCGATCTGCAACAGCATCTGAGGAGGGAAGGCCATGTATTGCAAGAAGTGCGGTGCCGAGATCCGGCGCAACGCAAAGTTCTGCGCCAAGTGCGGGACTCCCGCGCCGGTGGTGGACAGCGTTCGCCCGGATCCTACGCATTCTGATCCTGTCCGCCCGGCGGTAACTCCGCCGGCGGGCAGCACTCACTTGTTCTGCCGGAAATGCGGCGCCGAAATCCGGCGCGGCGCGAAGTTCTGCGCCAAGTGCGGCGAGACTGCCCCGTCTGCAAAGCCCAGTGTGGCGACCGCCGCTGAGGCGTACAAGCCGCCCGTTAAGCCTCCGGAGGAAGTAAAGAAGGCGGAGGAAGCCCCGAAGCTGATCATCACCCTGCCGGAGACGAAGTCCGGCGGCTCCAACGGACAGTTCGACGAATGGTTTTCCGACGCCGGAGACCTTTGAGGAGGAAAAGCATGAAAAAAGCAGGCATCGTATTGCTGGTCATCCAGGCAGTCGCCGTGATTGCCGGTTTTGCCACCCATCAATCCCCGATTACGGATTTGTTTACCTCCGATGAGGCTGGCGCCGCGCTGATCGGCAAGCTGATCGGCTATTTTATTCCCGCCATCGTTGGTATCATCCTGCTCCGCAAGGCAGCGAAAAAAGAGCGGGAGGCCGCTGCGGAGCCTTCGGCCGCTCCCGCATCCTCCGCATCCGTCGCTTCCTCCGGCGTCTGCCCCAAGTGCGGCGCAAAGGTCGAGCCGGACGACATGTTCTGCGTCAATTGCGGCGTGAAGCTGCACTGACCTCTCGTTCAGACAGATCCGGCGCGCCCTGCGCCGATTTCAGGAGGACTTTTCATGATTCCGTTTTTCTTCCGGCGCTACAGAAAGGCGCCGCTGGCAACCTGCGTCAGCTTCCTGGCGTCCATGTGCTTTCTCTTCGCGATTCTCTTTTCCGTGGGCTACTTTCTGAACTGGGAAGGCCTGCGGGACTCCGGGACCTCCGTGGGCAATAGCCTGCTGGTCGCCCTCCTCAGCGCGGCTGCGGGCTTCGGGTTTTGGAAGCTGGCCGCCTGGCTGGCGGAGCGCAAGTATCAAAAGATGGCGGCCAGGGAAGCTGCCGCCGCGCCCGTCTATAAACCTGCCCCGACGCCGACCCCCGCGGCGGCTCCCCGTCCCGCAACGGGTACCGTCTGCCCCAAGTGCGGCGCCAAGGCAGAGCCCGGCGACGCGTTCTGCGTGCAGTGCGGCGCCAGACTTGATAACTGACACGAAGGGAAGGGCGCGCCATGGCTGAAAGCAAATGGAATAACGCGAGCTTTTGCCCGATGTGCGGCGCCAAGGCAGACCCGGGCGACGCGTTCTGCGTGCAGTGCGGCGCGAAGCTTTCCGCATCAACCGGCCCGCTGTCCGTCGGTGAGACAGGGGCTTCCGCGGAAAGCCCCGCCTCGCGTCCGTATAGCGCGCCGGGCGCGCAGCGGAACAGGAAGCCGCTGTCCGCGCTGTTGTGGATCGCGCTGGCCGCATTCGTGGGATATATGATCTTCGGAACCGCGGAAAAGACGTTCAAAAACTATGCGTCCGCGGGGGCCTACGTCCTGCCGCAGATCGTCCAGCGCGATTCCACAGTGCACGTGGCCTTCAACATCCCGAAATTCGAAGGCGAGCTCTCCCACTTTGCCCTCTCCAATGTCAGCCTTTCCTACGTGGGCGCCGACGCCATCGAGAACACGCTTCGGGAAGCCTTCCGCTACAACGGGAATCCGAAGGAGGGTGAGCGGCTCTTTCTCCTGTGCTACGCCACGGGCGGCAAAACCTTTCATGATCAGAGCTTCGGCAGGCCCGAAACGCTGAGGCTCAACATCGAGATGACCTATTGCACCACGGCAGCCCAGGAAAAAGAGCTTGAGACCGCCGTAAACGGCATCCTAGCAGGGCTGCATTTGGACGGTGCCACCGATTACGAAAAGATCCGCGCCATTTACCGCTACATCTGCTCGAACGTCGTCTACGATTACGAGCACTATGAAAACAACAGAGAGTATCTGTTACAGTATTCCGCCTACGCGGCGGCGATCCATCACACCGCCGTCTGCTCCGGCATCGCCGATCTCTTCTACTACTTGGCCAACACCGCCGGCGTGGAGACGCACATCGTCACCAACGCAGACCACGCCTGGAACTTCGTCCGGCTGGACGGAAAGTACTATTACATTGACGCCACCTGGGACCTGGGAAAGCGCGAATCTGAATACCAGTATTTTCTGAAGGGAACCAGCGACTTCATCCATCCCTATAGCCTGGATATTCGCCCCTTCGGCTATGGCACCATGCTGGCCGGAAACGACAGGGATTACGACTTCAGCCCCTTTGCGTACGGCGGTTCCAACAACATATGAAAAAGGGAGCATACCGCAGATGAACGTAACGGACAGATTCAGAGAGGAATGGCGTTGCCCCTATTGCGACGGCCTGAACAGCTGGGAAAACGAGACTTGCAGGATTTGCGGCGACGGCAC
>JAFWBZ010000063.1 GCA_017537105.1 Clostridia bacterium
CCGGGGCCGCGGCCCCTTTCGGTCTCCTTCATCACCGTCTCGATCTGGGCCTTCAGGTCCGCGGCCTTCGGCGCCGCCATCGCCCGGCCCCCGTGGGGGATGTCGACGCGGTTGACGCGGATCTTCCCGCCTCCGCCTCCAGCACCGCGAGGGTGATGGCCTGGTTGAAGCGCCGCGGCCCGCAGCTGCCGGGGTTCAGCAGCAGCGTCCGGCCGAGGCGCGATTCCGCGTATTTGTGGGAATGGCCAAAGACCGCCAGGTCGTAGGGGGAGAGGTCCTCCGGCAGGTCCTTTTTTTTGTGGGCCATGGCCACCCGCAGCCCGCCGAGGGTAAAGTCCAGGGTCAGCGGAATGCGCTGTGCCCATTCCCGGTCGTTGTTGCCCCGCACCACATATACCGGGGCGATCCGCTCCAGCTCGTCGATGATGTCCTGTCGGTTGATGTCGCCGCCGTGCAGTATCGCCGCGCAGCCCGAGAGGGCCTCCAGCACTTCCGGCCTCAGCAGCCCGTGGGTGTCAGACAGTACGCCGATCTTCATTCCGTCCAACCTCCCCGCGCTCTACCTGCAGGCCCAGGCATAGCAGTACGCCTGGGTCCTGGCCGCGAAGGGCTCGGCCCTGAGCAGTTCGCGCATCTCATCCTTCGTGTACCAGCCGGGCACGATCTCCTCGGCGTCGGAGGTGCTCTCGCGGAATTCCCCGGCCGCCACGCCGAAGACGCAGATATTGCGCTCGTTGGAGAAGCCTACGGCGCTGTAGCTGTTGTCCAGCACGTCGTCGATGCGCACGAGGCTCAGCCCGGTCTCCTCCCACAGCTCCCGCTTCGCGCTCTGCTCCGGGGTCTCGCCCGGGTCGATCAGCCCGGCGGGGAAGTTGTAGATCCACTGGGCCATGGCCATGCGGTATTCCCGGTTGACCAGTATGCGCTCGCCGCTCTCGTCCGTCAGGATCATGACCACGGAATCCGGCACCTTGTTTTGCAGCGCCTCCAGGGACTGGATGTTCCGGTTCCGGCTGATGATCTCGTAGGTCTTGGGATGCCCCTGGGCGGTGACATAGTCCACGTCGTAGCGCGTGATGAACTGCCCCTCGTGGATCTTTCGGATGCCCTGGTATTTCATGGTTGTCAACTCCTTGTCGTTATGGTTCGCGCCCGTCAGAACAGGTCCAGCGCGCTGTCCAGGTAGATCTCCTCCCGCACCTTCAGCTGGTGCTCCGGCTTCGTCAGGTAATACAGCAAAAATTCCAACACGACGGCGCTGCCCAGGCTTCGGCCCTCGAGCTTGAAATGGGAAAAGCCGTTGGGCAGGAAGATATCCTGTATGTCCCCGATGCCGATGAATCCGGGGTTTTGCATCGCGTCGGAGAAGCGGTAGCCCCTGCCGGCGTTCGGGGACGCGCAGACGTGGTCCGCGCAGGCCTCGCCCAGGTTCTTGCGGCTGACGTTTTCATAGCACGCCTTCCGGTCGGGGCAGTCAAACCAGCAGCACTCGTTGCACAGGAATTCCACCTTGCGCTTCTTCGCTTCCGGCAGCGAAAACAGCCGGTCGCGGGCCCGGTTCAGCCTGAAATCCGGCA
>JAFWBZ010000064.1 GCA_017537105.1 Clostridia bacterium
CCGCTGCGCCGATCAGCACCAGCGCTGCGATGAACAGTACCGTCAACCATCGCTTCATGGCCATCCTCCTCCCCGGGACGATCATTCCCGCAGGCTCCAGAATCCCGTGCCCGTCTCGGCGTTGTAGATCTTGCGGATCACGCCCCCGCAGACCGGGCGCAGCTCGATCTCCGCCGTGTACAGCACCGTCGCGGACTTGACGTGGCCCGCCGCCACCCGGTGCTCCTGTCCCTGCTTGCAGGCAAAGGTCGCGTGGGTGTGTGAGTACAGCCCGTCCTCCCCGTCGGCAATGATGTTCCCCGTGAGGTTGACCAGTTCCAGCATGCCCTCGATGCGCTCGGTTTCAAACGCGCCTTCCTCCGGAATGAAGGTCTGGATCTCCGCTTCGCTGCATCCGCCGATGCCGGTGAATATGGCGGAACGTATGGATTCCCGCCGGCAGATCTTCAGCAGGGACGCGATGATTTCCTCCCCCCGGTCGATCCTGGCGTAGTAAGTGGTCCCCATCTTCCTGTATTCCATCCGTCCGGCCTCCTTTTCCTCCCCGGCGCGCCATGGCCCGCCGTTCCACTTCGATTATACCAGATTCCCGACGGTTTGCATAGCCCAAAGCACCGCCCATCGCAGGTTCTGTGCGGACAAATCCCCGCGCGCGATGGCTGTTGTCTTTTTTCAGCAAATATGATACCATAGGAAAAAACGCATCGGCCGCGGACCACCCGCGGCGGCGCGCCGCGTCTCTTTGTTCCATCCGCACCGCATTGGGAGGTATTCATGAGCTACACCGACATGGAGCAGTACTGGATCTGGCTTTCCAGCGTCGAGGGCATCGGTCCAAAGCGGTTCTACCAGCTGCTTTCGATCTACGAGGACGCGCGCTCGGTCTGGGACGCGCTTGGCGCGAGCGGCGCGCCCGACGGCATGAAGTTTCTGGGCCGGCCCACGATGCAGGCCCTGCGGGACGCCCGGGACGAGGGGTACTTCTACCGGCTGTTCGACCAGCTGGAGCGGCTGGAGATCCGCGCGGTCACGCGCATCAGCGAGGGCTATCCGGCCCGGCTGACTTCCATCTACGATCCACCGCCTACGCTGCACGTCCGGGGCGCGTGCGACCTCGACGCCGAGCGGATGATCGCCGTGGTGGGCTCCCGCCGCTGCACCCGGGACGGCCAGCGCGCCGCCCGGGAAATTGCCCGGGGCCTGGCCGAAGCGGACGTGACCGTCGTCAGCGGCATGGCCCGGGGCATCGATACCCACGCCCACGAGGGCGCGCTGAGCGCCGGCGGCCACACCATCGCGGTGCTGGGCTGCGGCGTGGACGTGTGCTATCCCCCGGAGAACGAGGGGCTGCTTCGGCAGATCCTCGATACGGGCGGCGCGGTCCTCTCGGAATACACCCCCGGCACCCTGCCGCTGCCCGGCAACTTCCCCCAGCGCAACCGCATCATCAGCGGGCTGTGCGAGGGCGTGCTGCTGGTGGAGGGCGCGAAGAAGTCCGGCGCGATGATCACCGTCAACTGTGCCCTGGAACAGGGCCGGGACGTGTTCGCCGTGCCGGGGAGCCTCTATTCCCCGTTGAGCGCCGCGCCCAACCGCATGATCGTGGACGGCGCCGCGCCGGTGCTCTCCCCCTGGGAGATCCTCGAATACTACCACTGGGCCAGGCGCCCCGAGGTCTCCGACGCCAACCCGCACCGGGAGCTTCCGCTGGATCCGGAGGAGGAGACGCTGGTCGCGCCCCTGCGGGAGCAGGAGCTCTCCTTTGAGGAATTGGTTGAGATTACGGGATTTTCCGCCCAAAAACTAAATTCCCACTTGACAATGCTGGAACTTCGGGGAATAATAGTGAAGGTGCCCGGCGGCATGTACCGGGCCTATCTGTAAGAAGAAGGGGATCGGAGAGAGGAAACGGAGCCGCCCTGTGGCAGATTCCATCCCGAATTCCACGCCCCGCAATCGGAGGAAATCATGGCAAGCAAGCTCGTCATCGTCGAATCCCCGGCCAAGGCCAAGACGATCGGCAAGTTCCTGGGCCGCGGCTACAAGGTCGAGGCTTCCCAGGGACACGTGCGCGATCTGCCCAAGAGCCAGATCGGAGTCGATATCGATAACAACTTTGAACCCAAGTACATCACCATCCGCGGCCGCGGCGAAATCCTGGGCAAGATTCGCAAGGAGGCCCGCGCCGCCAGCAAGATCTTTCTCGCGACTGACCCGGACCGCGAGGGCGAGGCGATCTCCTGGCACCTGGCCAACGTGCTGGGCATCGAGGAGGACGCCCTGTGCCGCATCGAGTTCCACGAGGTGACGTCCAAGGCCGTCAAGGCCGCGGTCAAGAGCCCGCGGAAGATCGACATGGACCTGGTCAACGCCCAGCAGGCCCGGCGCGTGCTGGACCGTCTCGTGGGCTACAAGATCAGCCCGATCCTGTGGCAGAAGGTCAAGAAGGGGCTGAGCGCCGGGCGCGTGCAGTCCGTCGCCACCAAGATCATCTGCGACCGGGAGGCCGAGATCGAGGCGTTCATCCCCGAGGAATACTGGACGCTGGACACGACCTTCACCATCGGCGATTCCGCCGTGACGGCGCACTTCTCCGGCATCGGCAGCGAAAAGCTGGAGCTGAAGACAAAGGCCGACGCGGACGCCGTGATCGCCAGGTGTGAGGGCGCCTCCTTTGCGGTGGGCGAGCTCAAGCGCGGCGAGCGCCGCCGCCTGCCCGCCCCGCCCTTCACCACGTCGAACCTCCAGCAGGAAGCCAGCCGGAAGCTGGGCTTCTCCACCCAGAAGACCATGCAGATTGCCCAGCAGCTCTACGAGGGCGTGGAGCTGGCCGGCGAGGGCAGCCAGGGTCTCGTCACCTACATCCGCACGGACTCCACCCGCATCGCGGACGAGGCCGTGGAGGCGGTGCGCGAGCTGATCCTGGACGCCTACGGTCCGGACTGCCTGCCCGAAAAGCCCAACGTCTACAAGGCCCGCAAATCCGCCCAGGACGCCCACGAGGCCATCCGTCCCACCGTGGTCG
>JAFWBZ010000065.1 GCA_017537105.1 Clostridia bacterium
CTCCAACATCCTCTGAAGCGCCTGCGGGTCGATGCGCTTGGCCTGTTCCATGAACCGCGCCGCGTCCTCCGGGGTGATCTCCAAGATCTCGGTCAGCCCCTCGCCCACGGCCCCGGCCAGCAGCACGGCCCGCAGGTGCTGGCTGGTGTCCCGGATGAACACCTGGGGGTCGCTGCCCCGGCGCATGACGGCGTCGATCCGGGTCAGGGCCCCGCCGGCGTCGCCGTCGATCAGCGCGTCCGCGAAGTCGAACATCGCGGCCCTGCCCGCCGTGCCCAGCACATCGCGCGCCAGCTGCGTGGTCACCTCGCCGTCGGTGTAGGAAAGGCACACGTCCAACAGGCTCAGCGCGTCGCGCATGGCGCCCTCGGCCGCGCGCGCGATCTCATACAGCGCCTCGTCCGACGCCGTGCGGCCGATGCCGCCCAGCACTACCATCATGCGCTCGATGATGACCTCGACGGAGATCCTGTGGAAGTCGAACCTCTGGCAGCGGGAGAGGATCGTGGCCGGCAGGCGCTGCGGCTCCGTGGTCGCGAGGATGAACACCGCGTGCTCCGGCGGCTCCTCCAGCGTCTTCAGAAGCGCGTTGAACGCGCCGGTGGAGAGCATGTGCACCTCGTCGATGATGTAGACCTTGTATCGGGTCACCGCCGGGGGAAACTTCACCTTCTCGCGGATATCGCGGATCTCGTCCACGCCGTTGTTGGAGGCCGCGTCGATCTCGATGACGTCCATGCAGCTCTCCTGCCTGAGCGCCTGGCACACCTCGCACTCGCCGCAGGGATCGCCGTCCACGGGATGCAGGCAGTTGATCGCCCTGGAGAGCACCTTCGCCGCCGTGGTCTTGCCCGTGCCGCGGGTGCCGCAGAACAAATAGGCGTGCGCGATTCGCCCGGTGGTCACCTGGCGCCGCAGCGTGCGCGTGACGGCGTCCTGGCCGCAGATATCCGTAAAGGTTTCCGGCCTCCAGGCGCGGTACAGGGCCTGATAGCTCATTCGGTCCATCCCTCCAAATCCGCGTTTCCGCGAAGAACGCGTCGCAAGGTTATTCACATTATATTGTATACCATATTCGGAAAAAACAAAAGACCTTACCCCGTTTTTTTGCTCATTTTCTTAACGGCCAGCTAAAGTCAAATGCGCTATAGGGATGCTATAATGCGAATTAAGGCCATGTATCTCAATCGACGGAGGTATCCCAATGAAGAGGATTGTCCTGACGGGCGGCGGCACCGCCGGCCACGTCACGCCAAACCTGGCTTTGATACCAAGGCTGATCGACGACGGATGGGAAGTGCATTACATCGGCGCCGCCAACAGCGCTGAGCAGGAGCTGATCTCCAAGATCGGCGGCGTCACCTTCCACGCCGTATCCGTCGGCAAGTTCAGAAGGTATTTTGATTTGAAGAACTTCTCCGATCCCTTCCGGGTCATCAAGGGCATCGGGCAGTCCCGGCGCATCATCGCGAAGCTGAAGCCCAACGTGGTGTTCTCCAAAGGCGGCTTCGTCTCCGTGCCCGTGGTCTACGGCGCGCGCATGAACGGCGTGCCCGTGGTGATCCACGACTCGGATATGACGCCCGGCCTGGCCAACAAGCTCTGCGCGCCGTTCGCGTGCGTGGAGTGCTGCACCTTCCCGGAGGCCGTGAAGTACGCCAAGGGCAAGGGCGTGCACACCGGAACGCCCATCCGGCCGGAGGTCCTTTCCGGCGATCGTCAGAAGGCGATAAAGCGCTTCGGCTTCAACGAAAACCGCCCGGTACTGATGGTGGTCGGCGGCTCCTCCGGCGCGCAGGCCATCAACCAGGCCGTGTGGCAGGCGCTGCCCGCGCTGACGGAGAACTTCCAGGTGCTCCACCTGTGCGGCAAGGGCAACCGCAACGCCAGCTTCACCGGCATGGAGAACTACGTGCAGTACGAGTACCTGAACGAAGAGATGGCGGACGCCTACGCCTGCGCGGACATCATCGTCTCCCGCGCCGGCGCGAACGCGCTGTGCGAGATCCTGGCCGCGCGCAAGCCCGCGCTGCTGATCCCGTATCCCAAGTCCGCCAGCCGCGGCGACCAGATACTGAACGCCGAATCCTTCCGCGCGCGCGGCCTGAGCCACGTGCTGATGCAGGAGGACATGACGCCAGAGAGCCTGGTCAGGGCAATCGAACAGCTCTACCATGATCGCGGCGCGCTCTACGAGGCCATGGACCGCGAACCCACCGCCAACGGCATCGACGCGGTGCTCACGCAGATCTACAAGTACGCGAAGCCCTGACAAAGGCGCAAGGCCGTTTTCCCGAGAAGCCCTCAAATCTGGACATTTTCGTTCAAATTTGGGGGCTTTTCCAGACACCGGGGCAACATCATTTTGAAATTGGGAAAACCTCTATTGAAATTTGGAAATGGGTTTGCTACAATGATAATGATGTAATGTCCACAAATTTGCGCATTTATCCACAGGGTATATCCACAATACCTGTGAATAACCAACGGCATAAACCCGGAGGAGAAACATGAACTATACGCCCGAACAAAAGGCAGCCTGGGATCGCGTGATGCAGCTGATCGAGGAAAACCTGGACGGTCCCTCGTTCAGCGCGTGGTTCAAGCCCCTGAGCCTGTATGCCGTGACCGGAGACAAGATCATCATCGTCGGCCAGAACGCGTTCAACCTGCAGCACATGCAGAACCGCTACGGCACGATGCTGATGAGCACCGTCGACATGATCTTCGAGCGCCGATATGAGCTGGAATTCTACACCCAGGCGGAGATTTCCAGGGTCAAGGACAAGCTTTCGAACTCCACGCTGAACGAGAAGTAGACCTTCGACAACTTCGTGGTCGGCGGCTCCAACAGCTTCGCCCACGCCGCCGCGCTGGCCGTGGCGGAGGTGCCCAGCGACGCCTACAACCCACTGTTCATCTA
>JAFWBZ010000066.1 GCA_017537105.1 Clostridia bacterium
GATCCGTGCCGTATTTGAGCAGCGCGTCGTAGGTGTCCTCCGGGTTTTCGCTGGTGACCCGGGTATTGCCACGCACCTTTTGCAGCGCGTCCAGGAAGGCCTCCCGCGTCAGGCCGAATTCATTGAAGATGGCCTTTACGACGCCGTTGGGCTTCTCGATCATGCCCAGCAGGATGTGCTCGACGGAGAGGAATTCGTCCTTCATGGCGTTCGCCTGCTGCTCCGCCTCCTGGAGTGCGGCGTCCACGGACTGGGACACGTATACGCGGTCCGCCTCCCGACCCGGGCCAGAGACCTTGGGGATGCGCTGGATCTCGCGGTCGCAGGCGGCAGACATGCGGCTCACGTCAATGCGCATCTTCTTCATCATCTGTCCGATCAGCCCGCCCTCCTGGTTGAGCAGCGCATACAGCAGATGCTGCTGATCGATTTGCATGTTTTGATTCCGGATGGCGCACTCCTGTGCGTCCCGGATGGCTTCCAGGGATTTTTGCGTGAATTTCTCGGCGTTCATATTCGTTCCCCCTTTCAGGGTTTCGCTGTGTCAATCGAAAATCATCTTTGACTTTCTTTGACTATTATACATCATTTGCCGCCGTTGTCAATACCCTTTTAAAATATTTTTTATGCCATCTACACGATGCAGTGCTATACTAAAGTGGAAGCAGAGCCATCGGTGGCGGGAAGGGACTTGATGAACATCAGCAAGCAGTTCAAGGGCAGCCTGTATTTGATCGCCTGCTCCTTCGTCTGGGGCATGGCCTTCGTCGCCCAGGGCAGCGCCATGGAGCACGTGGGGCCGGCAACCTTCGTGTGTGTGCGATTTGCCATCACCTTCGTGGTATTGTCCGCGGCTGCGCCATTGATCGGCCGCATCTCTGGCCCTTCGCAGCCGGAGACGACGCCTTCCCTGAAGCGGCACATCGCGGTTGGCGCGGTGCTGGGGCTGGCCCTGGGCGTCGCGTCGATGCTCCAGCAGTTCGGCCTGGTATACACCTCCCCCACGAATTCCGGCTTTGTCACGGCGCTCTACATATTGATCGTCCCCATCCTCGGCCTCTTCCTCGGGCAGAAAGTTCGCCGAATCATTTGGTTTTGCGTATTGCTGTCCCTATCGGGGCTGTACCTGCTCTGCGTCGGCGACAGCCTCTCCGTCAACGCCGGCGATCTGATCACGCTGGGCTGCGCGCTCGTCTTCGCCGTGCACATCACGCTGGTCGACCGGCTGGCCGGCAACCTGAACACCGTCGTGGTCAGCGCAATCCAGTTCGGCTTCGGGGCGCTCACGGCCTGCGCGGTCATGCTCCTGTTCGAGTCGCCCACGCTCCACGGCCTGCGCGCCTGCCTGCCCAGCCTGCTCTACGCTGCGATCGTCTCCGGGGCGGTCGGCTACACACTTCAGCTGTTCGGCCAGAAGTACACCACGCCGGCGCTTGCGTCGCTGCTCATGTGCCTGGAGTCGGTGTTCGCCGCGGTCGGAGAATGGATGGCGACGCGCCTCGGATGGTTCAACGGCCAGGCGCTGGACGGCCGCAGGCTGCTCGGCTGCGTGCTGATGCTGCTGGCCTCCGTCGTGGCGCAGCTGCCGGAGCAGCGGCATGCTCGGCCGCCGGAGTCGATGTAGCCGCCGCTTTGCTGAAAGCCGACGGGTTCCGCTTGCTTTTCCCGCGCGAAGTCAGTATAATGGTATGGAATGACGGACGACGGGAGCAATCAAAGCATGAAGGACTTGATCGGCTTTTTTGATTCCGGCCTGGGCGGCATCAGCGTGCTGCACGAGGCGCACAGGATCATGCCGAATGAAAACTATATATTCTTCGGAGACAATAAAAATGCGCCCTATGGGCCGCGGCCGCTGGAGGAGATCCGCGCGCTGACCGCTGCGGGCATCCAGCGCCTGCTCGACCGCGAGGTGAAGGCGCTCGTCATCGCGTGCAACACGGCCACCTCCGCCTACGCGGAGATCGTGCGGGAGCAGCACCCGGAGCTGCCCATCGTCGGCATGGAGCCCGCACTGAAGCCCGCCCACTACGCGCGCCACGGCGGCAAGGTGATCGTGCTGGCCACGGATGCCACGCTGCGCCTGAGCAAGTTTGAGCGGCTGATGGAGCGCTACGGCGACGACGTGATTCCCGTGGTCGGCGAGGGCCTGGTGGAGCTCGTGGAATCGGGCCGCGCCCATTCGCAGGAGGCTGCGGATCAGGTGCGGAAACTCCTGCGCCCCTACGCGGATATGCAGGTGGATTCCGTGGTCCTCGGCTGCACCCACTACCCCTACCTGCGCGGACACATCCAGGCCGTATTCCCGGGGGCACAGCTCTTCGACGGTCGGGACGGCACCGCGATGCGCCTGAAGTCGCTGCTGGAGGAACACGGGCTCACCTCCGACGACCGCCCCGGGACCATCGAATACCAGACCTCCGGCGGCGAGGAGACCCTCGCGCTGATGAAGCGTCTAATGGCGTGGCTGGATTGATCGCACGCAGACAGGCCGCCCGGAGAACTTTGCGTTCTCCGGGCGGCCTGCGCTTTTCAGAAATCGGAGCTGTTTTACTGCGCCAGCGGCGGCCGCTGGTAGTGTGGCATCACGATGCCCTCCTTGTCGAATCGCGCCTTGATGCGCGAGCGGATGTCGCGCTCGATACGCCAGTGCTGTCCCACGGGGCACTGTGCCGCGACGCGCACGATCACGGCGTCCACCTCGAAGGAGAGGATGCTCATGACCTCGGGCGTGGCGTCCAGGCCGTCGATCTCCTCCCCCGCCTTCTCCATCTCCTCGGTGATGATGTCCACCAGGTGCTGCTGGTCCGCCTCGTAGGGGCAGCGGATGTCCACGATGGCCCGCTTGAAGTCGCGGCTCATGTTGGTGATGGTGCGGATGTCCCCGTTGGGGACGATCAGCAGGTTGCCGTTGTAGTTGCGGATGACTGTGGTGCGGATGGCGATGGACTCCACCACGCCTTGCAGGCCGTTGATGTCCACGACGTCGCCCACGGCAATGCTGCCCTCGGTCCAGATGAACAAACCGGACAGGATATCCTTGACCAGCGTCTGCGCGCCGAAGCTGATGGCGATGCCGCCGACCCCCGCCACGGTCAGGATCGAGGAGACGTTGACGCCGAAGATGCCCAGCACCACCATCATGATGATGAAGTACATGATGTAGTTGAAGATGCTGGTGACCAGCGAGCGGAAGGTGTCCGCCTGGTGGATGGCGCGGTCGCTCTTCTGGCCGCGTATCTTGACGATGGAGGCGATCATGCGCCTGCCGATGCGGATGACGATGCAGCCGATGAAGATCAGCAGCGCCGCCATCAGCAGCTTTGTGGTCAGCACGGGAAGGTTGGAAAAGAGCGCGCCGGCCTGATTTCCCGTGGTTTCAATGACGTCGCTGAGCTGATCCACCACGCCGGTGGCGCCGTCGGCGACGTCCGCCAAATACTGTAAATGCATTTTCCTGCTCCCTGAATCGGAGCGTGTTTCCAAACTCAGAAAGATGCATTTTCGGCAACTAATCCTCCATTTCTGCGTTGATTTCCCTTGACTTAGCCCCATTAAGTCTGTGGAAGAACGCCTTGAAACAAATGATTATCCGCTCGAAACCCCACATCCCTCATTTTAAAAACACACTCGAGTGTTGATTGCTTATTCTACCATGATTTCCGACATTTGACAAGCGCCCGCCTCGCAAAACGTGAGACGGGCGCCCTCCATGGCACGATTTCGGATTATTTTTGGCTCGACACGGCGCGGTCGAAGAGCGCCTCCACCTGCTTTCCGGGCTTGCCGGAGAGCTTGGAAACCAGGACCGCCACGATCAGGCCGACGATGAAACCGGGAATGATCTCGTAAATCCCGGTGGAGCTGAGCACCGCAAGCCACAGGATATCCACCGCGGCGCCGGCGACAATGCCGGCTGCGGCGCCCGCGAAGGAGAGTTCACGCCAGAAGAGGCTCAGCAGGATCGCCGGGCCGAAGGCCGCGCCAAACACGCCCCAGGCATTTTCCACCAGGCCCATGATGGTGCCGCTGTTGGGGTTGGAGGCGATGATCAGCGCGATGACCGCGATGAGGAACACCACGATGCGGCCGGCCCACAGCATCTCCCGGTTGGAAGCCTTCTTGCGGAACACCGGCTTGTAGACGTCGGAGGCAAAGGCCGAGGAGGCGGCCAGCAGCTGCGAATCTGCGGTGCTCATGGCGGCCGCCAGGATGGCGGACAGCAGGATGCCGGAGATCAGCGGCGGGAAGATGCGCCGCGTGAGCTGGATGAACACAGTGGAGCTGTCGGCAATCTCGCCGAGGAACATGCGTCCCACGCAGGCGGCAGTGACGGACATGAACAGTATGATCAGCGTCCAGGAGATGCCGATCACGCGGGACTTCTTCAGCTCGTGATCGGACCGTATGGACATGAAGCGGATGATGATGTGCGGCATGCCGAAGTAGCCGAGGCCCCAGCCGAGGCCGGAGATGATGTCGCGCCAGTCGGCGGTCAGGCTCCAGAAGTGCTCCGGGAATTCGGTGGAGGCCGTCACCGCGCCGGATCGGATCATTCCCAGCGCGAAGATCGGGGCGATCAGCAGCGCCGCCAGCATCAGCATGCCCTGGAAGAAGTCCGTCCAGCACACCCCGGAGAAGCCGCCCAGGAAGGTATAGCCCACGATGATCGCCGCCGCGAGGTACATCGCCACGGGGGCGTTCATGCCGAGCACGGTGTTGAACAGCGTGCCGCAGGCCTTGATGGAGGACGCCGCATAGATGGTGTAGGCCACCATGAAGATCACGGCGCAGATGATCTGCAGCGCGCGGCTCTTGGAGAGGAAGCGATTGGTCAGATACTGCGGGATCGTGATGGAATCGTTGGCCTCGATGGAGAACCGGCGAAGCCGCGGCGCTTCAAAGATCCAGCTCAGCGCGTACCCGATCAGCAGGCCGATGGCGATCCAGGCCTTTCCGAGGCCCGCCGCATAGATCGATGCGGGCAGACCCATCAGCACCCAGGCGGACATGTCGGACGCGCCCGCCGAGAGCGCGGAGACCCATGCACCCATCCTGCGGCCGCCCAGGAAGTAGTCCTTCTCATTGCCGTTCTTGGAGCGAAGGAAGAAGTGCACGCCGATGCCGATCATGGCGACGAGGTAAACGATGAATACAAGCAGCTCTGCAATGTTCAAGTTTCATTCCACCTTTTCATGCATATGATAAATAATTATCATCATAGGAGATTATACATCGTTTTCTGTGACATTTCAATCGATGGAATGTTTCCGGAGCAAACACTTAACCGTACTTTAATTTGCGAAAGCGTTTTTCAGAATGATTTCTCTGATATCACATTGATACATTCAGTTCTTTCATGCAATTCGCAGCCGCGAGAGGACAATGATCGCGGGTGGCATTGCTGCGGCCGGTGGAATCGGGCACACCTCCCGGACATATAATGGAAAAAAAGATTGGAGGGCTGTTGATGCCGAAATCCCGGACGGAAGTTCTGCTCACCCTGGCGAGGGGCCTGTTGTGCGCCATCGCGCTGACGCTGGCCGGCATGGCCGTCATTGCGGTGCTGGTCGTCCATGCGCGCGCGTCGGACGGCACGATCCGCGCGTTGAACCAACTGCTGAAGTGCGCCGCCATCGTCCTCGGCACCATTGCGTCCGTGGGCCGCGGCGGCAGGCGAGGCTTCGTCACCGGAATGGTGCTGGCCATCCTCTATATGGCGCTGGGCTATGCCATGGCCGTCGCACTGGGAGGGAACGCCTTCCAGGTGCCCGGCATGCTGGGCGAAATGCTGATCGGTGCGGCCATCGGCGCAACCTGCGGCGCGATCTGCAGCAATCTGCCCGCCCGCAGGGCGAGGTCC
>JAFWBZ010000067.1 GCA_017537105.1 Clostridia bacterium
CCCGCAGTTTCGGCCCGCTGCGCGCCAATAACTACGGTCTGATGTCGCTGGACGAGTACCAGGAGTACGCCAAGCACAGCGTGCTGTGCATGACCCAGTGCGAGCACGTGGACAGCATCGCCAACCTCGACGCGATCCTCGAGGTTCCCGGCGTGGACGTGATCATCTGCGGCCCGATGGACATGTCCGCCTCCATGGGCAAGCTGGGCAAGCTGGACGACCCCGAGGTCGTGGACGGCATGAACACCATCATCCGCAAGTGCAAGGCCGCGAAGAAGCCCTACGGCGTGTCCGTGGGCGGCGGCCGCTGGGATGTGGCCAAGTACTGGCTCGAAAACGGCGCGTCCTTCGTGTCCGTCGCCAGCGCGTTCGACTTCGTCTCTGCCGGCAGCCAGGCGCTTCTCAAGGACGTGGAAGACCTGCACCTGCGCTAAAGGAGTCCGGCCATGAAAGAACTTCTGAACCTGATCGGCGTCATCCCGGCCATGAACACGCCCTTCACCGCCGACGACCGCATCGACCTGGACGGCCTGCAGCGCCACACGGCCTACGCCGTGGATTCCGGCGTGGCTGCCATCATGATCCCGGTGGTCGCCAGCGAGGTGGGCACCCTGGCGCCGGATGAGCGTGAGAGCATCATCGCCGCCACGCTGGAGGTCACCCGGGGCAAAATCCCCGTCATCGGCGGCGCCACGGCCGAAACCAAAGAGCAGTGCCTGGCGTACGTCCGAGCGCTCACCGAGGCCGGCTGCGAGGGCGTGCTGGCCAACATTCCCTATGAGAACGACGAGCAGTACGCCGATTACGTGCGCGCCATCGACGCGCTGCACCCCGGCTTCCTGATGATCCAGGACTACAACCTCTCCGGCGGCGGCGTGCCCGCGGACCTGCTGGCCCGGCTGTTCGAGGAGGTCGAGAGCTTCCGCTGCCTGAAGATCGAAACCAACCTGCCCGGCCCGAAGTTCACGAAGATGCTTAAGGCCACGGGCGGCCGGCTGAACATCTCCGGCGGCTGGTCCATCAACCAGTACATCGAGGGCCTCGACCGCGGCGTGCACGCCATGGTGCCCACCTGCATGCACGAGGTCTACGTGAAGCTGGACAGCCTGTACCGCGCCGGCCATCGCGACGCCGCGTGGCGGCTCTACCGGCGCATCCAGCCGGTCATCGGCTTCTCCAATCAGGACCCGGACATCTCCAAGCACTTCTACAAGCGCATGATGTGGCGCATGGGCTACTACGCCACGGAGCGCCTGCGCGTCAAGACCATCGACTACGATCCCTACTTCCAGCGCATCGGCGACGAGATGATCGACCTGTACCTGGAGGTTTCGGAGGAGGTCAAGTCGGGCGTCTACGACGTGTAAAACAGCTTAGTCAACCCCGGGGGCTGTGCCGAAAGGAACCCTTTCCCACGGCCTCCCGCCTTTGAAAGGAGTCCGCCATGAAGCAGTTTACCCGGAAATTCGGCCGCATCATCGTACCCATCCTGACGCCCTACGACGAACATGAGAACGTGGCCTACGACAAGTACGCCGAATTGATCGAATACCTGATCGTCAACGATATGTGCGATACGCTGCTGGTCACCGGCACCACCGGCGAGGCCTCGCTTCTGACGGCGGACGAGCGCGTGAAGCTGGTGGAAACCGCCGTGCAGGCCTCGGCGGGCCGCAAGCCGGTGATCGCTGGCACGGGCTGCGTCTCCACCCGCGAAACCATCGAGCTGACCAACCGCGCCGTGGCCAAGGGCGTGGACACCGTGATGGTGGTCTCACCGTTCTACAACAAGCCCACCCAGCAGGGCCAGTATGAGCACTTTAAGGCTCTCGCGGAGAGCACCGACGCCGACATCATGCTCTACAACATCCCGATCTTCACCGGCGTCAACCTCGACCCGCCCACGGTGCGCGAGCTGGCGAAGATGAAGAACATCATCGGCATCAAGGACGAATCCGGCATCAACCCGACCCAGGTCACCGAGTACTTCGTACAGACCGCGGACGTGGACCCTGAATTCGCGGTGTTCAACGGCGACGACATCATGCTGCTGCCCACCATCGCACAGGGAGCCATGGGCATCGTGTCCGGCGGCTCGGCGATCTTCGGCCACGAGATCCGCGCCATATTCGACGCCTACGAGGCCGGCGACAACGCCGAGGCGCACCGGCTCTACATGATGCTCTACCGCTTCTACCGCACGCTGGGGCAGGGCGGCCGCACGCTGCCCAACGCCATGCTGCGCCCGGCCGTGGAGGCGGTCTCCGGCGTCCGGATCGGCCCCGGCCGCAGGCCCATCACCCCGGCCACCCCGGCGGAGCTGGAGGTCACCCTGGGCGTACTGCGCGCGCTCGGCAAGCTGAAATAGCCGCGGCGGACGCCGTTACGGGGAAGAATGACAAAAAGCAGACCGTTGACCCTGTGCGGATCGACGGTCTGCTTTTTGTGCGCGCGGCGCCCGGTCC
>JAFWBZ010000068.1 GCA_017537105.1 Clostridia bacterium
CCGCCACGCGCCAGGCGCGGCCCACCCCGGCGCCGGCGAGATCGTCCTCGTCGGTGCAGGTGATGAAGGTCTGGATGCCCTCGAGCCGCCGGACCAGCTGCCGCCTGCGGGAGGGGTCCAGCTCGCTCATCACATCGTCCAGCATCAGCATGGGCCACTCCCCCATGGCCTCGCGCATCACGTCCAGCTCAGAAAGGCGCATGGCCAGCGCCGCGGTGCGCTGCTGCCCCTGGGAGCCGTAGACCCGCACGTCGCGGCCGCCGATGAGCAGCTGCACGTCGTCCCGGTGGGCGCCCACGGAGGTGGTCATGCGCCGCAGGTCGGCCTCCCGCGCGGCGAACAGCGCCTCCAGGATGGACTGCGCGTCGTCGCCCGTGGACACGCTGGGCAGGTAGCGGATCTCCAGCCGCTCCCTTCCGTCGGAGATCTCCCGGTGGGTCTCCCCCGCCGCCGCGGACAGCCGCTGGAGATAGGCGCGCCGCCGTGCCATCAGCTCCGCGCCCGCGGAGGCCAGCTGCTCGTCCCAGCTGTCCAGGGTCGAGAGCAGTCCCGGCTGCACCGAGGCCAGCTTCAGCACCTCGCCCCGCTGCTTCAGCGCCCGGGCGTATCGCTGCAGGGCGTAGTAGTAGCCAGGCTGGATCTGCGCCAGCGCCATGTCCACGAAGCGCCTGCGCTCCGCCGGGCCGTCCTTCACGGTGCGCAGGTCCTCCGGAGAGAACAGCACGCCGGTGACGTGCCCCATCAGCTCGCCGGACCTCGAGACCTCCTGCCCCGCGATCTTCAGCTTCCTGCGGCCCAGCGCGGGCAGCACGATCTCCACCTCGTGGCTCCCGTCCCGACGCAGGGCCTCCACCTTCACGGAGGCGAAGTCCGCGCCCCAGCGGATCAACTCCCGATCCTGGCGGGTGCGGTGGGAGCGGCCCGTGCAGCACAGGTACAGCGCCTCCAGCACGTTGGTCTTGCCCTGACCGTTGTCGCCCAAAAGCACGTTGACGCCCTCGCAGGGCGCGAGGACGCAGGCAGCGTAGCTGCGAAAGCCGTTCAACTGTGCATGGGTGATGATCATGGCGCTATCTCTCGTCCGGCACGATCTCGAACCAGTAGCCGTCGGGGTCCTCGATGAAGTAGAGCCCCATGGCGTGGTTTTCGAAGCAGATGCAGCCCATGGCCTCGTGCTTCGCGTGGGCGGCGGCATAGTCGTCCACGTGGAAGCAGATGTGGGTCTCGTTCTCGCCCAGCTCGTAGGGCTGCGGATGGTCGTTCAGGCAGGTCAGCTCCAGCTGGTAGTCCGTCACGCCGTCGCCCAGGAACACCAGCGTGAAGTCCGGGTTCTCCTTGCGGCGCACCACCTTCAGCCCCAGCGCCTCCTCGTAGAAGCGCAGGCTGCGGTCCAGGTCGGTGACGTTCAGGTTCGTGTGGTTGAAGGTAAACTGCATGTCAATTCCTCCTCGTCAGAACAGCGTGACGGTCTCGCCGGGCTCGGTCAGCGCGATCACCCGCGTCTCCCCGCCCGCGCACTTCGCCGCGTAGGCCCGGGCCACCTCCGGCCTTCCCCACCAGTGCATCGGGATCAGCACCTTCGGGCGGATGCGCCGCAGGTACATATCCGCGCCCTCGTCGTGGCCCGCGCCCATGCGGTCGTCCACCGGGAAGAAGGCCAGGTCCACCGGCAGGCCCTCCAGGTCGTCCAGCACGGCCTCGAAGTCCTCCAGCGCCTCGCGCACTTCGTCGGGCGTGGACTCCCAGCGCCAGTGCCAGAAGTTCAGGTCGCCCGCGTGGAAGATGTTCAGGCCGTCGACGCGCACGTGGAAGCTGACGCCGCAGTCCGTGGAGCCGAAGGCCCGGATCCGGGCGCCCTCCACCTCCAGCGAATCCCCGGGGCGCATGGTGAAGGCCCCGGCGAAGGGCTCGATGCCCTCCCCCAGCACGCAGACGTCCGCCAGGCCGTGGATGGCCGGGTCGTAGTGGTCCTCGTGGACGTGGCTCGCCAGCGCGATGACCGGCGCGTCGCCGTCCCGGGCAAAGTCCCCGCCGATGTAGTCAAACAGCAGCCGGTGCCGCGGGGTGCGCACCGAGAAGCCGCTGTGCTTCAGGTAAGTGACCGTGCAGGCCATGGGCGCCCTCCCCTCAAGCGTTCTTCTTCCGGGCCTCCAGCTTCTTGCGCGCCTCGGTGCCGAGGATGCGCTTGCGCATGCGGATGGACTTCGGAGTGATCTCCACCAGCTCGTCGTCGTCGATGAACTCCATGGCCTCCTCCAGCGTGGGCACGTGCACGCCGGTGATCTTCAGCGCCTCCTCGGCGGCGGCGGAGTTTCGGGAGTTGGTCATGTGCTTCTTCTTGCAGACGTTCACGTCGATGTCGCCGGGGCGGGAGTTCTTGCCGATGATCATGCCGTTGTAGACCTTCACGCCCGGCTCGATGAACAGCTCGCCGCGGTCCTGCACGTTGAACAGCGCGTAGGCCGTGGAAAGCCCGTCCTCCCAGGCCACCAGCGCGCCGCAGTTGCGGGTGGGGATGTCGCCCTTCACGGGCTCGTAGTCCTCGAACACGGCGGACATGACGCCCTCGCCGCGGGTGTCGGTCAGGAATTCGCTGCGATAGCCGAACAGCCCGCGGGACGGCACCAGGAACTCCAGGCGCATGCGGTCCTCGCCGGTCATGGACAGCAGCGTGCCGCGGCGGCGGCCGATCTTGTCGATCACCGCGCCGGAGTACTCCGTGGGCACGTCGCACACCACCCGCTCGAAGGGCTCGCACTGCTCGCCGTTGATCTGCTTGTAGAGCACCACCGGCTTGGTCACGGCGAACTCGTAGCCCTGGCGGCGCATGGTCTCGATGAGTATGGACAGGTGCAGCTCGCCGCGGCCGTAGACGCGGAAGGCGTCGGTGCTGTCCGTCTCCTCCACGCGCAGGCTGACGTCCGTCAGCGCCTCCTTCTCCAGGCGCGCGCGCAGGTGGCGCGAGGTGACGTAGGTGCCCTCGGTGCCGGCGAAGGGACTGTCGTTGACGCAGAAGGTCATGGAGATGGTGGGCTCGTCGATCTTCACGAAGGGCAGCGGCTCCGCCATGGCGGGATTGCAGATGGTGTCGCCGATCAGCAGATCCGGGAAGCCGGAGACCGCCACGATGTCGCCCACCTCGGCGGATTCGCAGTTCACGCGCTTCAGGCCGTCGAACTCGAACAGGCCCGCCAGCCGCGTCTGCGGGGACACGAAGGCGCTGCCGTAGACGCAGCGAATGGCCATCTGGCCCGCCTCGATGCGGCCCCGCTCGATGCGGCCCACGCCGATGCGGCCCACGTAGTCGTTGTAGTCGATGGTGGAGACCAGCAGCTGCAGCTCCCCGTCCGGGTCGCCCTCGGGCGCGGGAATGTGGTTCAGGATGCACTCGAACAGCGGCCGCAGGTCCGTGCCGGGCACGCGCCAGTCCGTGGTGGCGGTGCCGGAGCGCCCGGAGGCAAAGATCACCGGGCTGTCCAGCTGCTCGTCGCTGGCGCCCAGGTCGATCAGCAGCATCTGCGTCTCGTCCAGCACCTCGTCGCAGCGGGCGTCCGGGCGGTCGGTCTTGTTGACCACGATGATGACCTTCAGGTTCAGCTCCAGCGCCTTCTTCAGCACGAAGCGCGTCTGGGGCATGGGCCCCTCGAAGCTGTCCACCAGCAGCAGCACGCCGCTGACCATCTTCAAAACGCGCTCCACCTCGCCGGAAAAGTCCGCGTGGCCGGGGGTGTCCACGATGTTGATCTTCACGCCGTTGTAGTGCACGGCGGTGTTCTTGGAAAGGATGGTGATGCCGCGCTCGCGCTCCAGGTCGTTGGAATCCATCACGCGGTCCTGGACCTGCTGGTTCTGGCGGAACACGCCGCCCTGCTTCAGCATCTCGTCCACCAGCGTGGTCTTGCC
>JAFWBZ010000069.1 GCA_017537105.1 Clostridia bacterium
AAGGCCGTGCGCACCGTGGACGAGTGCGTGGGTAAGATCGTGGACGCCCTGGTGGCCCACGGCGGCAAGTGCATCATCACCGCCGACCATGGCAACTGCGACATGATGATCGACAAGGTGCACGGCGGCCCGTTCACCGCGCACACCACCAACCCGGTGCCGGTGATCGTGGTGGATCCCGAGCATCCCAAACACAACCTCCGCAAGGAGGGCGGCAAGCTCTGCGATCTGTGCCCGACCCTGCTGGATCTGATGGGCCTGGAAAAGCCCGCCGAGATGACCGGCCAGAGCCTGATCGAGGACTGAGCCTTATATAAACCATAAAAGTGGCTGTCTCCAACGAGGCAGCCACTTTGCTGTGCATTGCATTGATTAATCCATCCGCTTGAACACCACCGCGGTGCGGCAGGGGAGGTAGATGTCGAAGCCCGGGCCCTTTTCCTTGTCGCGCTTGGTATTGTACACGTACTGCTTGCTGACGCGGTCCATGCCGCCGAACTCGATGTCGTCGGTGGAGAAGATCACGCGGTAGCGGCCCTCTCCCACGTTGTGCACCGGCAGGAAGAAGTCCGTGGGGGAATACTGGGGATCGAAGTTGAACACGTAGATCAGCTCGCCCTTGGCAAAGGCGATGATCTTCCGGGGCTGGTCGATCCGCAGGCTCTCGGTGTCCTTCTTGTTCAGCACGCGGTATTTGCGGGCGTGCTTCAGCATGGCGCGGTCGAAGTTGGCCAGCCACTCGTACTTCAGGTAGCCGTTGCGCACCAAGGACCACTGCCGCCGGGCGTACTTGTAGCTCCAGCCGTTGCCCTCCCGGGGGAAGTCGATCCACTCGGGATGACCGAATTCGTTGCCCATGAAGTTCAGGTAGCCGTCCGAGCCCAGCACGAGCGTGATGAAGCGGATCATCTTGTGCAGCGCGATGGCGCGGTCGATGACCGGCGAATGGTAGATCTTGTCCATGCCGACGTACATCTCGGCGTCGGCCATGCGGAAGATGAGCGTCTTGTCGCCCACCAGCGCCTGGTCGTGGGACTCGCAGTAGCCGATGTTCTTCTCCTGGGGGCGGCGCGTGGTCAGCTCATACCACAGCTTGCCCATGTCCCAGTTGTCGTCCTGGTATTCCCGCAGCAGTTTGATCCAGAGGTCCGGGATGCCCATGGACAGCCGGTAGTCGAAGCCGATGCCGCCGGAGCGGATGGGCACGCACATGCCGGGCATGCCGCTCATCTCCTCGGCGATGGTGACCGCGAAGGGGTTCACGGAGTGGATGAGCTCGTTGGCCAGCTGGAGATAGGTCAGCGCGTCCACGTTGGTGTTCAGGCCAAAGTACTGGGAGTAGTCCGCGAAGGCGGTGCCGAGGCCGTGGTCCTGGTAGATCATCGAGGTCACGCCGTCGAAGCGGAAGCCGTCGAAGTGGTACTCCTCCAGCCAGTACTTCAAATTGGAGAGCAGGAAGTGCAGCACCTCGTGCTTGCCGTAGTTGAACAGCCGCGTGCCCCAGGCGGGATGCCAGCCACGGGAACCCTCCAGGAAGTACTGGTCGTCCGTGCCGTCGAGCTGGTTCAGCCCGTCGTTGGTGTTGCCGGAGGCGTGGGAGTGCACCACGTCCAGCAGCACGTACATGCCCATCTCGTGGGCCTTGTTGATCAGGTATTTGAGATCCTCCGGCTCCCCATACCAGGAGGAGGCCGCGAAGAAGTTGGAAACCTGGTAGCCGAAGGAGGCGTAGTAGGAGTGCTCCTGAATGGCCATCAGCTGCACGGTGTTGTAGCCGAGGCTCTGGATGTACTGCAGGTTGAAGTCCGCGAACTCCCGGTAGGTGCCGACGCCCTCCTTCTCCTGGCCCATGCCCACGTGGGCTTCATAGATGAACAGCGGGGCGACCTTGCGCTTGCCATAGCCGCCGTCGGTCCACTGGAAGGGCTGGGCGGGGGCCCAGATTTGGCCGTCGAACAGGCGCGTATCCGGGTTCTGCACGACGCGGTGGATGTAGGCGGGAATGCGGTCGAAGTGCTCGCCGTCCTTCGTGACCTGAATCTTGACCCGCTGGCCGTGCTTCAGCGCGTCGGCGCCGTCGAGCCGGATCTCCCACACGCCGTTCTCGCCGCGCGTCATCGGGTGGGACGTGCGGTTCCAGTTGTTGAATTCGCCGATCAGGTGGATCTCGTCTGCGCCGGGCGCCCACTCGCGATAGATCCAGCCCGTCTCGGTCCGGAAAAAGCCGAAGAACATGTATCCGTTGGCAAAGGCGGAGAGGTCGGCCTTTTTGCCCAGCAGCCGCTTGCGCGTCTCGGCGTGGCGGCTCATGCGCAGCGCGATTTCGTTGTAGTAGGGCTTGAGCCAGGGGTCGATGGACATGATCTTGTAGTCCGCCTTCTTGGGAGCCTTTTTCAAGGGGAAAACACCTCCGCGTCGCGGGAAACAGCCGTCCGGGCGAGGCCGCTTTTCCCACGTTGTTCTCAATAAACGTATTATAACACAAACAACATCCTTCGGGCAATCATTTGGTGACAAAAAATGCCAATGACGCGAAAAACCTGCCTGACCTTGGCAGAGCGCCGCCCTGGCCGCTGCATGCATGCGGAGGCGGTCCGCGGAATAGTATGTTAGGGAGGCTTGGACGGGAGGCGGGGATGAAGACGTTGGAGAGGCTGTGTGCGCTGCTGCCGGAGGAGGATGCCCGTCGCATCCGTGTTCTGGGAGACGACCTCTGCGAGGTGCGGCTGCGCGCGGGCCGGCCGGTGCAGCTGCGCGCAAAGGGAGGTGCGTTCGACATGGGCGGAGCTCTCGCTTGCGGGGAGGTGGCGGCCATCGCCGCATCCCTGATGGACCACAGCCTGTACGCGCGGGAGGCGGAGCTGGCCCAGGGCTTCTTCACCATGGAGGACGGATGCCGCGTGGGCGCGTGCGGCCGCATGGTATGGGACGGCGGGCGCATCGCCGGCATGGCGGCCATAGGTTCCCTCTGCGTGCGGGTCTGCCGGGAGATCCGGGGCTGCGCGGACCGTCTGCTGGAGCACGTGCTGGACGAATCGGGTAGCGCGGTGCGCGCAACGCTGCTGCTGTCCGGACCGGGCATGGGCAAGACCACCTGTCTGCGGGAGGCGGCGCGATGCCTCTCCGAGCGCAGGTTGTGCGTGGCCGTAGCCGACGAGCGGCACGAGCTCGCCGCCTGCCGGGACGGCGTGCCGACGCTGGACGTGGGGCCCTGCACCGACGTGATGGACGGAGGCCCCAAGCACCTGGCCATACGGCACCTGCTGCGGGCGGCGGCCC
>JAFWBZ010000070.1 GCA_017537105.1 Clostridia bacterium
CGCCGCGAACGCACGGTATCCCGCGTTCGCGGCGCTTCTTCTGTATGCTGTATGGTTTACGCCTTGGCCTTGGACTGCAGCGTGGCCATCAGCACGGCGAAGGCCATGATGGCGCCGCGCACCACGTACTGGGCGTAGATGTCCACGTTCAATATGGTCATGGCGTTGATGACCACGCCCATGAACAGTATGCCCATCAGGGTGCCCCAGGGCTTGCCGATGCCACCCGCCATGCTTGTGCCGCCGATGACGACGGAGGAGATGACGTCGACCTCCCAGCCCTTGCCGAAGCTGTAGGAGCCGGAGGCCACCTGGGCGGAGTGCATGAAGGCCGCCAGCACGCACATCACCTGCACGGCGGCGAATACGATCACCTTGCTCTTGAACACCTTGATGCCGGACAGGCGGGCGGACTCGGTGTTGCCGCCGATGGCGTACACGGAGCGGCCCGTGGTGGTGTAGGTCATCACGAAGTGGGCGATCAGGAACACGACGATCAGTATGATGGCGGGAATCGGCACCACACCCACCTTGCCGATGCCGATTTTCAAAAACCACTGCGGGAAGGCATTGGCGATGGGGAAGCCCTCGCAGATCATGCCCGCGAGGCCGTACATCACGTTCAGCGTCGCCAGCGTGACGATGAACGCCGGCATGTGGAATTTGTGCTGGGCGAAGGCGTGCAGTGCGCCCATCAGGATCGCGACGGCCACCGCCACGACGATGCCCACCAGGCAGGCCACCGTGAGGCTGCAGCCCGCGGCCTCCGGCATGTCGCGGCAGAAGCGGGCGACGATGACGCCGGCCAGCGCCACCTGGGAGCCGATGGACAGGTCGATCTGTCCGGAGACGATCACCATGGTCATGCCGAACGCGATAACGCCCTTGAGAGCCTGGTTGCGCAGGATGTTCATGATGTTGGCCACCGTCAGGAAGTTCGAGCTGACGAGGGACATGATGACGACCAACAGGATCAGCAGGATTTCAATGATGTGGTCTAAGATCAGGTTCTTGGCTTTGTTCGCGCTCATTGCTGTTCATCTCCCATGCTTAATGCGTACAGTCGGTTGATATCCACATCCTCCGGACGGACCTCTCCGATCATCCGGCCTTCCTTCATGATCAGGATGCGGTGGCAGACCTCCAGCAGCTCCTCCAGCTCCGAGGAGACGAAGATCGTGGAGACGCCGTTTCGGGACTGTTCCCAGATGATCTCGAAGATCTGCTGCTTGGCGTTGACGTCGATGCCGCGGGAGGGCTCGTCGTAGAGCATGATCTGCGGCTCGGTGTTCAGCCAGTTGCCCACGACCACCTTCTGCTGGTTGCCGCCGGAGAGGGAGCTGACCGGCGCGTCGATGTCCGGCACCTTGATGTCCAGCTCCTGCACCTGCTTCGCGGCGGCGGCATTGCGCTTCTGGCGCACCTCCAGCCAGCCGTTGGAGGTCTTGTCCATGCTGGCGTAGCAGAGGTTGTCCCGGATGGAGTGGATCAGGATCAGCCCCTCGGCCTTGCGATCCTCGGGCGTGAGCCCCAGCCCCAGCTTCTTCATGGAGACGGGGGAGGCGTGCCGCCCGGCGCGCCTGCCGTTGACCACGACCTCGCCGCTGTCGTAGGGATCGGCGCCGAAGATGGACTTCAAAAGCTCCGTCCGGCCCGCGCCCAGCATGCCGGCGATGCCCAGCACCTCGCCCCGGTGCAGCTCGAAGCTGACGTCCTGAAACTTGTTCTTGCGGCTCAGGTGCTTCACCTCGAGCACGGTCTCCTGGCCGGCCAGCACGTCGGCGGGGCGATTGCGGATCTTCGTCTCGCCGAACATCATGTGGATGATGTCCGCGTGGGAGACGTCCTCCGTGTTGACCTTGCCGATGAAGCAGCCGTCGCGCAGCACGGTGATGGTGTCCGTGATCTGCGGCACTTCGTGCAGCTTGTGGGAGATGTAGAGGATGATGATGTCCTGCTTCTTCAGCTCCCGGATGACGTCGAACAGGTGCTCCACCTCGTTGGTGGCCAGGGTGGAGGTGGGCTCATCCAGCATCAGCACACGGGGATGGAAGCTCATGGCCTTGGTGATCTCCACCACCTGGCACTGCCACATGCTCAGCCGGGAGACCGTTTCCCGGGGATTGATGGTCACGCCCATCCGCTGAAGCAGCTCCGCGGCCATGTCGTTGGCCTTCTTCCAGTCGATCACGGCGCCGCGCTTCGGCATTCGGCCCAGGAAGATGTTCTCCGCCACGGTCAGGCTGGGAATCAGGCTCATCTCCTGATAGACGGTGGCAAAGCCCCGGTCCAGCGCGTCCGTGGTGGAGGCGAAGGACAGCCTTTCGTCGTCCAGGAAGAAGCTGCCGGACGTGGGCTGGATCGCGCCGGAAAAGCACTTGACCAGCGTGGACTTGCCCGATCCGTTCTTTCCCAGGATCGCGTTGACCTTGCCGCTCTCGAAGGCGACGGTCACGCCGTCCAGCGCAAGACAGCCGGGATACTGTTTGCTGATTTTATCGGTGCGCAATACGCTCATATGTCTCTCAATCAACCTTTCCCAGCGCGTGCTTCCAAAGTCCGGGAACCATCCGCCATGACCTGCGGACAATTCCCCGGCTTTGAAAGCACACCCTGATCTCGAGTCCCCGCGCCCCGGGATGGGGCGACGCGGGGGACCTCCCCGGATTTGCGGAAAGGGAGAATTCCCGATGGAACTCTCCCTCTCCAGTGGAGCATGCCGGGCACAGCGCCCGGAGGCTCGCGATGCTTGTGTCAGCCGGGATCAGCCGATGGCGTCAAAGCCGTTGTCGACGCGCCAGGCGTTCACGGCGTCCTTGTCATAGGCGCTCAGCACGATGCCGTCCAGGAACTCGCACTTGCCCTTGGTTTCGGAGTAGTCGCCGCCCTTGATGGCGTTGATCAGCGCGGTCATGGACTTGTAGCCCTGGCCGTAGGGATCCTGGGCCACGACAGCCTTCAGCGGGCTGGCGTCGTCGAGGACCATGCTGGAGATCTGGTCGGAGCCGTCATGGCCGAAGACCATGATCTGGTCCGCCAGGCCGGCGTTCATGACGGCCATGGTGGAGCCGATGGTGCCGCCGTCGTTCATGGCCAGGATGACCTGGGTCTCGGGATGGGCGGTCAGAATGGCGGAAGCGGTCTCCAGGGCGGTGTCCTGCAGCCAGGCGTCCTGATCGGCGACGATCTCATACTTCACGCCGGCCTCGTCCAGGGCAGCCAGATAGCCCTTCACGCGGGCGCCGGAGTTGTCGGGCAGCAGGGACTTGAACTGCACGATGGCGATGTTCACGGTCTCCTCCGCGTACTTCTCGAGGATGAACTTCGCGGCTTCGCGGCCCACCAGAAGGCAGTTGGTGTAGTCGTCGGAGGTGTAGCCCGCGACGATGAAGTCTGCGCCGTTGGCGTTGGTGTTGGTCAGCGCGATCTTCATGCCGGCCTCGTCGGCGGCACGCAGCTGGGCCACGGAGGCATCGCCGTTCAGCGGGGCGATGGCCAGGCCCTTCACGCCCTGCGCCAGGTAGGTGTTGATCAGCTCGGTCTCCTTCGCCTGGTCGTTGTTGGTGTTGTCGGTCAGGCACTTCACGCCCGCTTCGGCGGCGGCGTCCTGATAGCCCTTGGTCAGCATGTTCATGAACTGGTCATCCTGGAAGACGATGCCGGCGACGACGATCTCTTCCTCGGCGAAAGCCACGGCGGTGAGCGTGAGGCACAGCGCCAGGGTCAGCAGAACAGCAAGCAGTTTCTTCATGGGTCGATTCCTTCCTTTCCTATTCTTGATGACGTTCTATTACAAGGGCGCAACGCCCTTCGTAATCCCTATAAAATGCCAACAGCATTATAGCACGATCTGCACAGGGAAATCAATAGGATTTAAAAATTTGCCTGCGCCGGACCGCGCTCGCCCGCAGAACTCGAGCGTCACTTTCCGGGTCAGCCCTCCAGCACGCCGTACAGCCGCGCCGCCTGCACCATCGCGGCCACGTTTTCGGGCTTCGTGTTCGCGCCCAGCGCGCAGCCGGAGCTGAGGATCAGCCCGCGCCCGCCGGTGCACTCGATGATGGCCTTCGACTGCCGCAGCACCTGTTCCGGGGTGCCGAGATACATCGGGTCGCTGGGGTTGACGTTGCCCATGATGACCACGTCCTCCGGCAGCACCCGCCGCGCATGGCCCATGTCCACCTTCCAGTCCAGCTCCAGCAGCCGCGCGCCGGTGGACCCCATGTCCTCGAGGATCATCGTGGCGTCTCCGCAGATGTGGATGGAGTAGGGCTTGTCCGGCGTCTGCACGGCCTCGACGACCTGCTTTTCAAAAGGCATGGCGAACTTGCGATAGGTGGCAGGGGAGACCAGGTTCGGCCCGGCGTAGGAATCGCCCATGCTGGTGCAGTGGGAAATATCGCGCATGGCCTTGGCGAAGATGATGTGCGCCTGGGTCGCCCACTCCAGCGCGTCGAGAATGACGTCCTCGTCCTCCGTCAGCAGGTCGCACATGAAATCCTGGGGCCCGCGTAGCAGCGCCAGCACGTCGAAGGGGCCCTGGTCCGCGCGGCCCATGATGAACACGTGGTCGCCGATCATGTCCATCAGCCGCTGGGCGGTCTCCATCCACTCGCACAGCCGGCCGTCCTTTTCGGGGTCCGGCAGCCTGAGCCCGGGAACGTCCCGCAGGTCCTCCACGGCGGGGTGCCGCTCGTCCACCACGGCCACGGAATCCGGCCTGAATATCACCTTCGCGCCGCAGGCCTCCGCCAGCGTGGCGTCGTCCACGTCGATGACGCATCCGTCGTAGCCGTATTTCTCCTGGCACACGCGATGGCTCTCCGCCATCAGCCGGGGATTCCGGTTGATCTGGCCGATGTCGTAGCCGTTGGTCTTGGCGGAGAACAGAAAGCTCTGCGGGATGACCGGTACGCGGTCCGGCACGCGGCCGTTCAGCACGGCCTGAACGCGCTCCAGCGATGTCATTTCACCCATGGGAAAGCCCTCCTCGCGCTTGACACTTTACAGAATCTATTATAATATATTGATATAATTCTGCAATCAAGAATACATGGAGTACAATATTATAATGAATGTTAATAAAAGGCCGGAGGCGGCGATCCGATGGTGGGACGAATATGAGAATGACAGGGACCGCGTCGTGCTGACGCAGGAGGAACTGTTCATTCCCGGCCTTCGGACCTTCGGGCACCAAATCATGCGCAGCGCGGCCCCGGCGCTTCCGCTCCACTACCACGAGGATGCCTTTGAGGTGGTGCTGGTCACGGAGGGCGACCTGACCTTTTCCTCGGGGGACGCGGAGTTTCATCCGAGGGTGGGGGAGGCGTATCTGGTGCAGCCGGACGTGCCGCACTCCACGCGGGACAAGCCGATGACTCTTGGAGAGATCTACTGGCTGCAGCTGGAGGACACCTGCGCGGAGCCCCTGTACCTGTCCCGGCAGGCGGGACGGACATTGTTTGCATCCGCTGGATCTCAGTTCAGTGCTATGAGATCGTACTGCCTAACGGCAAAGTAATCGTTACCGATCCGTTCTACCTTGACGCTTCGATCTA
>JAFWBZ010000071.1 GCA_017537105.1 Clostridia bacterium
CCCGGGAGCTGCGCACCTTCAACTATTACGAGGCATCCAACCCCTTTCTTCTTCGCACCGATCCGCGAAGCATCCGGGAACTGGCCACGCTGGGCGCGTGCACGCTGTTGATCGATCGCCTGTTCAGCGACGAGGCCATGTACAACTGAATCGCGCCGATCATCGCCTGCGGGGCATGGCCGGTGCGTTTTTTCCCATCACCCTGTTTTCCCTCGTCAATCCGGGATCAGGCATTCGCCCCATGGTCCACCTCCGGGGTCCGCCGGACGCCTCCACCCATCCAACCCCGCTCCCGTCGAACGTGCGCATGGGCAAGCTGCCGCCATCCGCGGCGCTGTTTCATATGTCCTCCAGGAAGGCCGGTCCCCCACTCGCCGCGCTGATCCCGCAACAGGGCCGCGGAACGGTCCCCTATAGCGGATCGCAGGCGGAAGGCACCCCCTCTCCCGGGAACGGAACCCGCGGGGACATGCGGTTTCAATCCGTTTTTGCATCATAGAAGCGGAGACAGAGCGCTTTTCAGCTCTGTCCCCGTTCTTCACTCCGTCGTTCAGTCGTCATTCTTCCAGCGCTCGTATACGCTCAGGTTGCTCGTCATGACGATCTGGGGCGGCGTCATCAGGTAGCTGTTGGGCTTGATGCCGTCCGCGATGTAGTAGAACAGGCCCTCGAAGGCCCGCTTTCCCTGCCGGTAGGGATCCTGGTAGATGGTGGCGTTCACGATCCCCTTGCGCATGTAGGCGCTGAGCTCCTGGAATACGTCCGAAGCCACGACCGCCACGCGGTCGCCCAGCCGGTTCTCCTCCAGGTACCGCAGGATGGGCGCGGAATTCGCGGAGGAGATGTAGATGCCGTCGATCCCGGAATAGGTCTCAAAGGCGTCGCGCACCTGCTCGGCGGCCCGTTCCGGGTAATCCTCTGTGGCGTAGTGTCTGAGCAGGGTCATGCCCCGCTCCTCGGCATGGCGGATGAACGAGAAGGACAGTGTCTGGTGAACCATGGACTTCATGCTGCCCGAGAAGAGCACCATCCGGTTCCGGTTCGGGGGCAGGAAGATGCTCAGCAGCTGTGCGGCCATGCTGCCTGTCAGTTCCGTGTCGCTCATGGAGGTGAACAGGCGGCGACAGGACAGGATGTCGTTGTGGAGCGTGCACACCACCACGCCGGCGTCCGTCAGCCGGTCGATGCGCTGCGCCACGTCCTCGCCGTACAGGCCGTGGAGCACCAGGCCGTCGTACTTATCGGCCTCCACCTCGTCCAGCACTCGGTAGGCGTCCTCCTGGGAATACTCGCCGAAGGGCATGACGAACAGCCGGTTGGTGACCTTGTAGTCGGAAAGATCCCGGCTGGCAGCCTCCACGCCCCGAACCATTTCGTCGTAGTACCCTGGGAAGCGGCCATAGATCAGCGTCGCGATGCGGATCGGCTTCATCGACAGCCGGGATGCCATCCGGTTCTGCTCGAAGCCCATGCGCTCGGCGGTCTCCAGGATCAGCTGCCGCTTTTTTTCGTTGACCTTGCCGTCCGGCTTGAAGGCCCGGGAGACCATGCTGGGCGTCATGTTCAGCTCTTCCGCAATGGTATAAATCGTTACCTTTTCCTTGCCCATGGTTTACCTCTTTTTTTCATCAACAATAGCACAGAATGCGATGTCATGCAACGCAAGCTGTGAAAATTTACCGCCGCGCCGGCCAGGGATCATCCCTTGACCGCGCCGGCGGTAACGCCCTCGATGATGAACTGCTGGAAAACCGTGAAGATGAGCAGCTGGGGAACGATCAGGATCACGCAGCCCGCGGTCATCAGCGCGTAGTTGGTGGAGAACTGGCCCTTGAAGTAGGCCGCGGCGATGGACAGCGTGCGCACCGCGGGGGAATTCAGCATGATCTTGGCCAGCGGGAAGTCGTTCCAGCAGGCCAGGAAGGTCATGATGAATGCCGTGGAGATGACCGGCTTAGCGACGGGGACCAGGATGCGGAACAGCAGCTGCCAGATGTTGCAGCCGTCGATCACTGCCGCCTCCTCCAGCGAATCCGGGATGCGCCGGAAGCCGGAGACCAGGATCATCATGTTCATCGGCGCGGTCCAGCCGATGTGGGTGAAGATCGTGGACCACAGCGTGTCGTACAGCTTCAGCTTCACCATCACCAGGTAGATCGGCAGGATCATGACGCAGGTGGGCATGATGACGCCGCACACAAAGTAGGTGTACACGCGGTTCTGCAGCCTGCCGCCGCCGAAGCGCATGCGCCCCACGGCGAAGGCTGCGAACACCGCGAACAGCATGGCCGCGGGCACCGACACCGCGATGACGATGGCCGTGTTCGTAATCATGGAGAGGAACGGGATCGTCCGGAAGGCGTCCAGGTAGTTGACCCACTGCACCGCCCTGGGCGGCGCCAGTGGACTGGTCATGATCTCCGTGTTCGTCTTGAGGGACAGGTAGATCAGCCAGAGCACCGGCACGGCATGGACGATCACCAACAGAAGCAGCAGGATGTTGCTGACCACCTTGCCGGGGGTCAGGGCTTTTTCACCGCCGCGGCATGCGCCCTTGCAGTCATGATCTCGCCTCCCCTACGCCTCGTTCCGCCGGGAGATGGCCAGCGAAACGAGGGAAATCAGCACGGCAAACACGAATTCCGCCACGGCGATGGTCATGCCGTAGCCGTACAACATGCTGTCGAAGGTGGTCACATACAGATAGGATACGATCGTCTCGGAGGCGTGAGCGGGGCCGCCGCCCGTGAGGATGAACACCACCTCGTAGATCTTCAGCGCCGCGGTGAGCACGAAGATGCAGATGGAGGCGATGTTGTCCCGGATCATGGGCAGGATGATCCGGAACACCTGCCCGGAGCGGCTGCAGCCATCGATGGCGCTGGCCTCGATGATCTCGTGGGAGATGCCCTTCAGCGCCGCCTGCCACAGCGACATGTAGAAGCCCATGGAGCTCCAGGCGCACACCAGCGAGAAGGATATGGGGCTGAGCAGCCCCTTGCCGCCGATCCACACCGGTCCCTTGACGCCCAGCATCGCCAGCAGGCTGTTGAACAGGCCGTTGTTGGGCTTGAGCAGGAAGGACCAGAGCAGACCGCACAGCACGCCGGGAATCACATAGGACGCGAACACGATCACCTTGTAGACCGCGTTTCTGCGTCTCTGTTCGTTCAGCCACAGGGCAAAGAGAAAGGAGAGCGGCACCACGAACAGGAACAGCGACACCGCGCACACCAGCGAATTGCGCACGGACAGCCAGAAGTATTGATCCTGCACCAGCCGCCTGTAGTTGCCGAAGTTGTTCCAGGTAATGGTGC
>JAFWBZ010000072.1 GCA_017537105.1 Clostridia bacterium
CCGGCGAGCGTGATGCCGCCCAGCGGAGAGTCGTAGTGCGCAATACAATCCATGTGATGCCCTCCCTTCATGCTATGTACGTTTTAAAAACAGACAGATTCGGAGTGGATTTTTCGGTCTGGAGCTGTCGCGCCGAGGGAGGCGTAGCAGCGCTACGTTGACCGAGGCAAGGCAGTTTCAGGGCGGAAAAGACGACTGCAGATGTCTGTTTTTAAAACGGGAATAGTATCAACAATCCCATTGAAACCGCCGCATGTCCACGCAGCCGTTGGGCCGAAAGCCCACGCCCTCGGCCTCCAGGCGCCGGCGCTGTTCGGGAAAGTGCGGCGCCAGCCGGCCCGCGCTGTTCACGACGCGATGGCAGGGGAACCGCCCGTAGAACTCCGCCAGGCTCAGCACCAGGCCCACCAGGCGCGCGTTCCTCTCCCGCCCGATCAGCCGGGCGATCTGCCCGTAGGAGGCGACGCGGCCCTCCGGAATCTCCCCGACCGCCGACAGTATCTCGTAGGCCAGCCGCTCGTCCGGCATGCCGCGCATCGCGATCCCTCCTTCTCCTTCGCCGTGCTGCCGGGATCCATTATAATGAAGGAACGGCAAAAAGTAAAGCGCAGGGGCGCCGTTCACCGCGAAAAAAGCATCGGAAGGAATGACGATGGAAGCGCTTCCGCCCTCAAGGGCGACCCGGCTTTCCAAGGCCGGCCAGAACGTCATCGAGCGTCTCCTCCAGCCGGCGGGGGCGATATCCGAGCTCGAGCGATGCCTTTTCGTGGGAAAAGGCGGCGGGGCTGCCAAGCGTATAAGCGGAATACGGCGTCAGGAAGAGCGGCTGCCCTCTCAACAACCGGATGGCCTCCAGGGCCGGCGCGAGCAGCCGCACGAACCACAGCGGCAGGTACGCGACGCGCCTGCCGCCGGTCCTCCGCCGGATATATCCGAGGATCTCCTCGAGCGTCGCGTACCGCCCGGAGAGGATGTAGCACTCCCCCTGTCGCCCCCGCGCCGCACAGGCGAGAGTGCCCTGCGCCACGTCGCGCACATCGACAAAGTCATAGCCGCCCCGGGTCGCTACGGGCAGCTTCCCCTGGCAGTAGGACAGGATCACGGAGGAGGTGTTGCCTCGCCCGCCGTCGCCCGGGCACAGGATCCCGGACGGATGGACCACGCTCAGGTTCAGCCCGTTCCGCGCCGCCTCCAGCGCAATGGCAGTCGCGGCGGCCTTGCTCTTGGCGTAATGTCCTCTCACTCCTTCGGGGGAAAATCGGGAGACCTCTCGCAGAATCTGCCCCCTCTTCCCCTCCGGAATCGCGTGCACGGAGCTGACATAGACGACGCGGCCCACGCCATGCGCGCGGCAGCCCTGCAGGACATGCCTCGTGCCCTCCACGTTGACCTGCCAAAGCATCGGCGGCGCCTTCGAGGCGATGGTGATCAGCCCCGCGCAGTGAATCAGACAGGCGCCGCGAAGGTCTCCCCGAAAGAAGTCCGACAGCGAAGTGCCGTCCCGGACGTCCCCGTGGATCACCTCGACGCCCTCGGGAAGATCCTCCTCCCCGGGATCTCCGGGCATGACCAGCGCGCGAATCCGCGCACCCCGTTCCTGCAGCGCCTGGATTATCGTCCGGCCGAGGTTGCCCGTAGCGCCGGTGATGAGATAAAGGTCGTGCATGGTCTCTCCCCTGACGGCTTCGAAAAAGCCGTTCCCTGCGTTTCTCTTCGGGAAGTCCTCGCTTGGAAGGACTTCTGAAGTTTGATTGGCGGCAAGGCAGGGATTCGCAGAAACTCCCTTTTGTCGCGCCGCCTATTGATGTTCCTCTATAAATCCATTATACTGGGAGCAGGAGAGAGAACACAACTGACAGTTGCGGCAAAAGTGCCGGATTCCCGACAGTCGCGGGAAAAGTGTCTGCAAACGGCAAAAAAGGAGGAATAGCGCCGTGAAAATGGATGCTCGCGTTCGCTACACCAGAGGGGTTTTGCGGAGCGCTCTGTTCGGGCGCCTGCGGGACAAGCCCCTCTGGGAGGTCACCGTGAAGGAGGTCTGCGAGGCCGCCGGAGTGAGCCGCGCTACCTTCTACGCGCACTACCGCGACTGCTACGACCTTCTGGAGCAGATCGAGGGCGATATGCTGGAGGCCTGCCGCACCTCTCTGCTGCGAATTGACGCCATGAACGCCGGCGCGGTGACCGCCGCCATCCTCGACGCGATGGAGGCCAACCGGGATCTCTGCGAGCTGCTGATCCACCATCGCCCCGACGACGCCCTCCCCCGAAAGATGGTGGAGCTCGCCCACGAGCTCTGCATCGATCGCTGGAAGCAGACCCTTCGCCGCGCCGCGCCCGAGGAGGTGGAGCGCATCTTTTCCTGCCTGGCGGCGGGACTGCTCCACGTCATCCTCTCCGAATTCGGGAAGTGCGACCGGGAAACGCTCGTCGCCTTCGCGTCCGCCACGGTCCGCAGCTGCGTCAGCCCCTACGTGTAGTCCGGCGCCGGGAACGCCCGCGGAACCCCCGAAAACGCGAATTTGGAACAAACTATAGCCAACCGCCCCCGGATTGTGCTATAATACCGGCAGAGCATGCGAAACCATCCCCGAGGAGGCATCGAGCAATGAGCATCATCACGATCAGCCGCGAATACGGCGCCGGCGGACATTCCATCGGCAGGCAGGTGGCCAGAGAGCTGGGCATTGAAATCTACGACCGCGACATCATCCGCAACGCCGTCAAGGAGAGCGGGCTGGACGCCGGCGTCATCGAACGCGAGGAGGAGGAGATCTCCCGCGCGGACGCATTCTGGCGGATGATCACCCCCGCGGCCTACGTGGATCGCCGGGAGGCCATCCATGAGATCGAGCGCAGGATGATCCTGATGCTCGCCCAGAAGGGAGACTGCGTCATCCTCGGCCGCTGCGCGGACGTCATACTGAACGAGGCCAACATCGAAAGCCTCAATGTGTTCATCTACGCCAGCGATCTCCACCGCGCCGCCCGCGTCAGCGAGCTGATCGGCAGCACGAATCCCACCGACATCCAGAAGGCCATGAAGAAGACGGATACCGCCCGGCGCAGCTACTATCAGCAGTTCACCACCAACCGCTGGGGCGACAGCCACAACTACAACCTCTGCCTGGACAGCGGCATGCTGGGCTACCAGACCTGCGTGAAGCTGATCTGCGAGGCCGCCCGCGGGCTGCACAGCCCCAACGCGTAGGGCGCTCCGCATCCTCCAAATAAAAAAAGATCCTTCCCCGCGCGCAGGGCCGCCGGCGTTTCCCACGCCATCACTCTGAACAAAGGGAAGGATCTTTTTGTCATGCCCTGCGGCGCCTGTGCGTCATCCGTAGATGCGCTCGCTCCGCCCGCCGTCCACCTCCCGGCGGACGGCGCAGGCCGCCAGTCGTCCGCGGCGTCGACGGACATCCATCGTGAGCCGGAACGTCCGGCCATCGTGCTCCACGTGCAGCTGCGCCACGGCGTTGTCAGCGCGGCCCTCCGCATCGTAATAGAGCGCGCCCTCCGCATCGCCCCGACAGAACTGGAGTACCACCGGCAGTGCGGAGGGCTCCCCGCCCGATTCGGGCCGCCAGGCGATGAAGGCCACGGCATCCTCCGCCCGCGCATCCAATTCGGCACAGGCCGCGCGCAGGCGCTCCGCGGGAAGCAGCGGCGGCGTCTGCAGCACGTCGTAGGCGCGGCAGGCCTCCTCCAGCGCGGTACACAGCGCCCGAAGATCCCGGGCGGCCCTGTCGCGGTTCTCCCCTTCGGGAAGGTACAGCCCCCGCCCGACGCGCCGAAGCCCCTCTGGCGCAAACACCGGCACAGGCCGGATCAGGCGCGACCCGTCCATGGCGAACAGTGTCGGCGGCGTTCCGGCGGGCAGCGCGACGCGCTCGATCTCCCGGATACCCGCCTCCCGGAACATGTCCTCCCGGTAGTAGTGCCAAAGCTCGTGGCGCAGCGCCCGGCGCTGGGCTTCCCGGGACAGCCGCGCGTTCACGTAGATGTTTGCCGTGCCGTCCTCGTCCAGCGCGATGGCCGCACCGACGCCATAGGCCAGGTCGATCAGCCGCACCCGGCAGTCCTGGGGAAGGACAAGCTCCTCCCCGCCGGCGCTCCCCTCCGAAAGCTCGATCGGCCGGAGGCGCACCGTGCCGTCACGCCGGATCATCGGCGTCCCGCGCCCCCGCGTCCTCCGCGCCGCCACCGGACCGCTTTAGCGCGTCGATGACCGCCACCGCCTGGCGCACCTCCTCGAGGGTCGCGCTCCGGGCCAGTGAAAACAGGATCCGGCGCTCCGGATCGCGGCGCAGCGCCTCCCGCAGGTCCCACAGCTCCGCGTCGTCCTCCGCCTCGTCCCGGCCCAGAATGTAGTCCACACTCACGTCGAACACCTGCGCCAACTTCTCCAGCACCTCGGCACTCAGCCGGATGTCCCCGCGCTCGTACTTGGTGTAGGTGGTCCGCCCCACGCCCAGCAGCTCGGCCATCTCGGCCTGCGTGTACCGGCCCGCGCGCAATTCCCGGAGTCGATTCATCCCGATCCCCCCGTCTTTCTTCCCCGACCCGCCTGGGCCGAGTCCCGGTCCGGCAATGTTATGCAGAATCACTTGTCTATAGTATAGGAGATTTTCCCCGCTCTGTCCAGTGCCGCGAAAAAAAGTCCACGATTCGCCCAAAATGTTATTGACAATAACATCAAATCGGCGTATAATGGGGACATGAAGTTATTATAAATAACGTTTCAGAGAGGTGATGGTTATCATTTGTAACGATTACGGCCGCGCAAGGGCCCCGGCCGGCTCGCCTGCGGCGCTGGCCCGGCGCCAGCAGCAGCTGTACGACCGCCACGACGCGCTGGAGGATGCCTGCTTCAGCCTGCGTTTGGCCATCGAGGCGCTGCGGAGCTGCTGCACACCGCAGGATTCCTCCGGGCATCTGGACGACCTGGAGGCGCTTTCGGATATCGCCGCCGGACTCGCCCGGGACCGGGACGCGGTGCGCGAGACGCTGGCGAGGCTGGAGGCCGCGGAGCACGCCGCGCTGAAGCGCGAGGCCCAGCGGGACGCGCTGTAAGAGAGGTCCCATCCAAAAAACCCTTTGGAAGAAGAAAGGAGCGGTTATGACGCAAAAGCAGGTGATCGCCATGCTGCGGGAACACCGCGGGTGTGTCGGGCGCTGCGGGCACATCGACGCCGAGATCCTCCGGCTGCAGCGCGCCATCCGGGCGGCGCGGGCACAGTACGAGCTCGACCTCGCCGCGCCCCCGATGAGCCGGTTGGACGGCATGCCCCGGAGCGGCTTTTCCGGCAGCCCCACCGAGCGGGCGGCGATGGCGATGGCGGACGAGCGCCGGTTCGAGGAGAGCGAGGCCCGGGAGATCATCCGGCGGCTGGAGGTGGAAATCGCCCGGCTGCAGGCAGAGCGCGAGGAGCTCGCGCTGTGGATTCAATACGTCGATTCGTGGCTGGCCGGGCTACCGGACCAGGAGCGCTGGGTGATCGAGCGCCACCTGGTCGACGGCGAGATCTGGCACGAGATCGGCCTGCAGTACCGCGACAGGTTCTGCGACGACATCAGCCGCGACCGCCTGAAGCGCATGCAGCAGCGGGCGCTGGACCGCATCTGGGCGATGGTGTCATAGGGAGAAATCCTGAATGAATGGAGCTTTCGACAAAGCGGGGGCAGGCGATGCACATCGCCTGCCCCGCGTCGTCGAATTATTCTTCCGCCTGCGCCTCCGTGAGGACGACGCAGAACTCGGAGAAGCCGAGGGTGTGGAACCGGACGACGGCCTTGCCGTTCTTCCGTTCCAACTCCGCGTCCAGCGCCCGGCCGTCGGCGACCCGCACGACCTGCGCGGCCTCCCCCGGTCCATCCAGCGTGAGCTCCACCTCGACGCTCTGCCGGGGTTCAATTTTCATGCCGTTCAGCTCGATGCCGATGTCAAACACCCGCGGCCGCTGGCCCTCGGGGATGTCAACGGCCTGCCGCGCGGTCCGCACGCAGCGCCCGTAGCGGAAGGTCCCGCGCTGGATCTCGATGATGGCGGGCGTGGCGCCGTCGGGCACCCCGGCCTGTTCGCCGTAGCGGATGGCCAGGCCGTAGTCGGAGCAGCGGAACCGGAGCACGCCGGGCCGGTAGCGCAGCGCGCCGGTCACGATGGTGCCGATCGCGGCGGATGTCTCCTCCCCTTCGGGCTGCGGCTCCAGCACAAAGGTGTAGGCGCTTCCGCTCTTTCCGTGGAGCTGAACCGTCTTGAACTCCGCCGCCTCCAGCGGCACCGGATCGCCCGCATCGCCGACGAGCACCGCCATCGGCACGTCTCCCTTTTTTGCGCGCACCCGGTCGCGGTAGGTCACGGTGACCTCCACCGGACCCCGGGGCGCGACCTGCGCGCCGTCCGGGCCTGCGAAGCCGATGGCGTAGAAGCGCGCAAAGGCCAGTTCCTCGCCGCGCTCCCCCTTCGCCCAGCGCTTCGTCCGCGCCACCAGCGCGTCAAAGGTCTCCTCGCTCCGCTTGAGATCCTGCACCTCCAGCGTGGCTCGGGCGGGGATCTTCGCCTCGGGCCCGAAGGCCGCACGCACGGTCCAGTCCGCGCCCTCCGCGGTCAGCGAGCGGGGCTCCTTTTCGACCTTGCGGTCGTAAGCCCGGTTGACCAGGCCGTAGCCCACCACGCGGACGTCGGAGGTGGAGTAGGTCTCGCCGTGGTAGACGGCGCAGTCGTTGTTGCCCTCCACCGTGGTGAAGGAGGTGACGCGGCCGCTGGCGTCGGTGACCACATCCGTGATGATGCCCACGTGGTCGGCATCGTGGTTGTTCTCCCAGTCGAAGAAGGCCAGGTCGCCCACCATCGGGTTGTAGTCCGCGCGGGCGGCGTACAGTCCCTGCTTCTTCAGCGCGCGGATCCAGCGCTCGTTGTTCCCGCAGTAGACAAAGCTCGATTCCGGGATGTCCGCGTAGAACAGGCAGAAGCTCACGTACATGGCGCACCAGTCCACATAGGGCACGCCGTACCAGTCGCCGTAGCGGTTGTAGCCCTGGCGCTTGCCCTTCTCGTCCACCATGAAGTCGATCCTGCTCTCGCGATAGCCCACCTGGGACAGCGCAATGGCCACCAGATCCCGGGGCCACTCGCCGGTCTTCTTCACGCCCCGCATGGAGCGCTCCCACTGGGCCCGGGTCTCCTGCGCGTGCACCGCGCAGGGGATCGTCACGCTGGCGGTGGCGGTCTGCCGGTAGATGTCCTCCAGGGTCACGGTCAGCGTGACGTCGGTCACCTTGCCGGTCACCGGCAGCTTCACCTCGATGGACTCCTCAAACCGGTCGGAGGTGTAGACCACACTGCGGCCCTGGGTGACCTCGATTTTGCAGGAGGCCAGCTCCGCGCCATCGTTGCACGCCAGCGAGAAGCGAACGGGATCGCCGCCGAAGGTGGACAGGGCCTCCGACTCCACGGAGACCAGCAACTCCGGGGCGTCCACGGCGTCCACGCTGATGTGGGCGCTGTCCTCGGAACCATCCTCGCCGACGGCCGTCAGCGCGAAGGTGTAGCGACCCTCCAGGGAGGGCGTCATTCCGAAGGAGGTCGCGCCGCCGTCCAGCGTTCCGGAGGATATGCTTCCGGCGGGATCGGTCAATACGTAATGCAGGGAGGCCGCGCGGTCCGCGGCAAAGCTGAACGTCACCGTGCGACCCAGCAGGGCCACGGAGGTCGAGGCGGACAGCGACATGATCTTCACCGGCTCCGGCGCCTCCGTGGGCTCCGGCGTCTCGCTGGGCTCCGGCGTCTCACTGGGCTCCGGGGTCTCGTCCGCCGCACCGGTCTCTTCTGCGCCGGTCTCCTGCGCGGGCACCTCCGAGGACGCGGGCGCCTGGGAATCCTCCGGCACTGCCGTCGGCGCGTCCCCGCCGGTCTGCTCCGGCACAGGAGCGTCGCCACTGTTCGGTGCCTCGGTCTGCGCGGGGCCAGACGGCGCTTCCGTCGCCTCGGGCTTCGGCGTCTCCGGCGTGGGGGTTTCCGGCTTGGGCGTCTCGGGCTTCGGCGTCTCGGGCACGGGGGTCTCCGGCTTCGGTGTCTCCGGCTTTGGCGTCTCCGGCTTCGGCGTCTCGGGCTTGGGCTCCGGCTTCGGCTCCGGCTTGGGCTCCGAAACCTGGGACGCCTCCTCCTC